>JAPLQS010000043.1 GCA_026399575.1 Nitrosospira sp.
ACGTTCCAGATCGCGTTGCTCATGCACAATTTCCATGGCGCGCCCGCCCAGTACATAGCTGGGGCGCACTACCAGCGGGTAACCGATTTCATTGGCAGCGGCAAAAGCAGCTTCAGGATTGCGCGCGGTGCGGTTGGATGGCTGTCTCAACCCAAGTTGCTGCAACATTTTCTGAAAACGCTCGCGATCTTCGGCGCAATCGATCATGTCCGGACTGGTCCCGATGATGGGCACCCCGTTGGCGGCAAGATCGCGTGCCAGCTTCAATGGCGTTTGCCCGCCATATTGCACGATCACGCCGAAAGGTTTCTCCACTGCGATGATTTCGAGTACATCCTCCAGCGTCAGCGGCTCAAAATACAGCCGATCAGAAGTGTCATAGTCGGTCGATACTGTCTCCGGATTGCAGTTGACCATGATGGTCTCGAAACCATCCTCGCGCAATGCCAGCGCAGCATGCACGCAGCAGTAATCAAATTCGATGCCTTGACCGATACGGTTGGGGCCACCGCCCAGCACCATGATTTTCTTTCTATCGGTGGGCAATGCCTCGCACTCCTCTTCGTAAGTGGAATACATATAAGCTGTGCGGGTAGCAAACTCGGCAGCACAGGTATCCACACGTTTGTATACCGGGTGCAAGTTGAGTTGATGACGCCTGGCACGCACCGCAGTCTGCTTTGTGTCCAGCAGCTTCGCCAAACGCAGATCGGAAAAACCACTGCGCTTCAGTTTGCGCAACGCATCCAGATCAAGCATGTCCAGGGTTTTGTCAGCAAGTGCCTGCTCCTGTTTCACCAGGTCTTCAATCTGCGACAGAAACCACGGATCAATATGGGTGAGATTATGAATTTCAGCGAATGTCATGCCGCAGCGAAATGCGTCCGCCACATACCAGATGCGCTCCGGACCAGGATCGCCCAGTTCGGTTTCAATGGTGCCGATATCGGCAGTCTTTTCATCCAGACCATCGACACCGGTTTCCAGTCCGCGCAGGGCTTTTTGCAGTGATTCCTGAAAAGTGCGGCCGATGGCCATGACTTCGCCTACCGATTTCATCTGGGTAGTAAGACGATCATCGGCCTGGGGGAATTTCTCGAAAGCAAAACGCGGCACCTTGGTAACGACATAGTCGATGGTCGGCTCAAATGAAGCCGGTGTCGTGCCGCCGGTAATGTCGTTCCTGAGTTCATCCAGCGTATAGCCCACCGCAAGCTTGGTCGCAATCTTGGCGATAGGAAACCCGGTCGCTTTCGATGCCAAGGCGGAGGAACGCGATACCCGCGGATTCATTTCGATAACCAGCATGCGGCCGTCCTGCGGATTGATGGCAAACTGCACATTGGAGCCGCCGGTTTCCACACCGATTTCACGCAACACCGCGATCGATGCATTGCGCATGATCTGATATTCCTTGTCGGTCAGCGTTTGCGCCGGAGCAACAGTAATGGAATCGCCGGTATGTACCCCCATCGGATCGAGATTCTCGATGGTGCAGATGATGATGCAGTTGTCCTGTTTGTCGCGCACCACCTCCATCTCGAATTCTTTCCAGCCGATAACGGATTCTTCGATCAGCAATTCCTTGGTGGGCGAAGCTTCCAGTCCGCGCTCGCAAATATCGAGGAATTCACTGCGGTTGTAGGCGATGCCGCCGCCGCTGCCACCCATGGTAAACGACGGACGGATAATGGCCGGATAACCCACCATTGCCTGCACCTGCAACGCCTCCTCCAAACTATGCGCGATGGCGGAGCGCGCTGAATCCAACCCGATTCGGGTCATGGCCTGCTTGAATTTTTCACGGTCTTCGGCCTTGTCTATGGCCTCCCGCGATGCGCCGATCAGTTCCACGTCGTATTTCTTCAGCACGCCATGCTTGGCCAGGTCCAGGGCACAGTTCAGCGCCGTCTGCCCACCCATGGTCGGCAACAGCGCATCGGGGCGTTCGATGGCGATGATTTTCTCTAACATCGGCCAGGTGATCGGCTCGATATAAGTGGCGTCAGCCATTTCCGGATCGGTCATGATGGTGGCAGGATTGGAATTCACCAGAATGACGCGATAGCCCTCCTCGCGCAACGCCTTGCAGGCCTGCGCACCGGAATAATCGAATTCGCACGCCTGCCCAATGATGATGGGGCCTGCACCGATGATCAGAACGGACTTTATGTCGGTACGTTTAGGCATATTTTTCTAACTGCGCTGACCGCGAAGAAACCGGAAAACTCTCTGGGGTTTCTCTGCAATCAAAGCTGGCCCTAATGGCTCTCCATCATATGGATAAAGCGGTCAAACAGATAATCCATGTCATGCGGTCCCGGACTTGCTTCGGGATGTCCCTGAAAACAGAACGCCTGCCGGTCGGTCAACTCAAACCCTTGCAGACTGCCATCGAACAGTGACAGGTGCGTAACACGTGCATTCCTCGGCAACGTATCGATATCCACGGCGAAACTGTGATTCTGACTGGAGATCATTACCCGCCCAGTATCCAGATCCTGCACCGGGTGATTGGCACCATGATGACCAAACTTCATCTTGATGGTCCTGGCACCACTCGCCAGTCCCAGCAGCTGATGCCCCAGGCAAATGCCAAAAATTGGCATCCCTTTCTCGAGCAATTTTCTGGTTGCGGAAATGGCGTAATCACAAGGCTCGGGATCACCCGGCCCGTTGGAGAGAAACACGCCATCGGGCTGCAATGCCAGAACCTCGTCGGCGGATGTCTGGGCGGGGAGCACTGTCACTTTGCAACCGCGCTGCGCAAGTTTGCGCAGAATATTGCGTTTGATACCGAAATCGAATGCGACGACGTGAAATCGTGGGCGCTCCTGCGCCTGATAGCCGCGCCCGCGCGCCCATTCACCTTCACTCCATGAATAAGGCTGGCTGCAACTCACCACTGCGGCCAGATCCATCCCAGCAAGGCCGGGAAATTCCCGAGCACGTCTCAGCGCTGCCGCTTCATCAATGCGTCCCGCCATGAGACAGCCAGCCTGTGCGCCTTTCTCCCGCAGCAGACGTGTGAGTTTGCGTGTGTCGATGTCCGCAATCGCCACCACACCTTGTTCCTTGAGATATTCTGGCAGGGTCTGTGTCTGCCGCCAATTGCTGGAGGCCAGGGGCAGATCCCGAATCACCAGCCCAGCGGTATATACTTTGTTGATCTTGCCGGATTCGACATCATCCTGATTGACGCCGGTGTTGCCAATATGCGGATAAGTAAGTGTGATGATCTGCCGGCAGTAGGAAGGATCGGTGAGAATTTCCTGATAACCGGTCATGGCGGTGTTAAACACCACCTCACCCACGCTATCTCCCTCCGCCCCGATGGAAATGCCGCGAAAAATGGTGCCGTCAGCGAGAGCGAGGACAGCGTGCGAGCATTGTGACACGGGGAGCTCCTTGAGTACTGGCCAGACGTGGAAAGCGGGACAGGCTAATGCCCGTCCCGCTTCGCTGGAGTTGTGGAATCATACGCGAAAAAGGCACGGGCTTCAATGCAACCACGGTTGTGCGCTTGCTCGAGATTGTGACAAAGCAGCCGGGGAACACGCTACGCCCTCTCCACCATGCTTTGGATCGCTAGCGCAGACCTAGTACGTCCTGCATATCAAATAAGCCGTTCTGCTTGTCTGCGAGGAAGCGGGCGGCACGTAGTGCGCCCACAGCAAACGTTGCACGGCTGCTGGCCTTGTGGGAGATTTCGATGCGTTCACCCGTGCCGGCAAACATTACCGTGTGATCACCCACAATGTCCCCACCCCGCACGGTGGCAAAACCGATGGTGGCAGGCGTGCGCTCACCGGTGATACCCTGGCGTCCGTAAACAGCAACCTCCGCAAGGCTTCTGCCTAATGTTTGTGCCACGACTTCGCCCATGTGCAACGCGGTGCCGGAAGGAGCGTCCACTTTGTGCCGGTGGTGCGCTTCGATGATTTCGATGTCATAACCTTCGTTCAATGCCCTGGCCGCTATTTCCAGAAGTTTGAAAGTCACGTTTACCCCTACGCTCATGTTGGGTGCAAACACGATGGCGACGTCTTTGGCGGCCGCTTTGAGCTCCTCTTTCTGCTCCACTGAAAAACCGGTGGTGCCGATCACCATTTTTACACCCTTGGTACGACACACCGCGAGATGCGCAAGCGTTCCCTCGGGACGGGTGAAATCAATCAGCACATTGCTGCCGGAAAGCGCGACGACGAAATCGTCAGTGACGGCCACACCGCATGACGTACCGATCAATTCCCCGGCATCCTTGCCAAGATACGGGCTGCCGCTCCGTTCCAGAGCAGCCGCCAGTCGCATGTCCGGTGCCTGAGTGACAGCCTCCAGCAGGGTACGCCCCATGCGGCCAGAACTTCCGGCAATAGTGATATTCAATCTCGTCATTTTCCTATGCGCCTATTTCCCCAGTATCTTATCAAGCAGGCCTTTCTCTTCTTTCGGTCGATCTGCCCCTCTCCCACCGAACAAGTCTCTTTCTCCTTTCGGCCGGTCCGCTTCCATAGGATCTACGGCACTGGATGGGGAAGAAGTCTGCGTAGGACTGGGTTTCGCCGGTTGCGGCGAGACTGCCGTGTCGGGCCTTTTCTCGATCACCGGCTCCACTTTTTTACTGCCTATCGCCTCAGATTGCGGCGAAGCTGCTGGCGCCGACTTTTCCTTGACAGGTTCGGCAGCCACCGCCTTGGGCGGAACCGGAGCAAGTGAAGGCCGCAGTCGGCCTTCAGTATGCGTCATCCTGTCATCCTCAAAAAATACCGTAATCCGGTGCTGCTCGATCAGCCTGCCGTCCTGCTCGAGGCGGTACACATAATCCCAGCGATTGTCGTGAAAAGCGTCGCTGATCATTGGTGAACCAAGCACGAAACGTACCTGCGCCCTAGTCATCCCGGGCTTTAGTTTTTCCATCATTTCATGGGTGATAACATTGCCTTGCTGGATTTCGATTTTATAGAGCAGCGATGGGACAGACGAACATCCGGCAAGCAGTAGCAACACATGCAACGTGAATATTTTTGCGCGCATTGCGGCAGTATGTGTTTTCAAAACAGACCCAGCGCTATATGATACAGCAAATAATTTAAACTCGACGGATACAACCATGAGCAAACCAAACGACCTCAAAACCATGGGCCTCAAGGCCACGCTACCGCGGCTGCGAATACTTGGCCTGTTCGAGAGTAGCACGGTGCGGCATCTGTCGGCAGAAGATGTTTACAAGGCGCTGATCAATGAAGGCGAGGACATCGGCCTTGCCACGGTCTATCGGGTGCTGACACAGTTTGAACAGGCCGGGTTGCTGGAGCGTCACCATTTTGAAAGCGGCAAGGCGGTATTCGAACTCAGCAGCGGCAACCACCACGACCACTTGGTGTGTCTGCAATGTGGCCGGGTGGAAGAATTCTACGATGCAGAAATCGAGAAACGCCAAGCCAAAATCGCCAAGGATCGCGGCTTCACCATCCATGAGCACTCATTGTCACTCTATGCGGACTGCATCAAAACAGCTTGTCCGCACCGTAAGACATAAAGAAGAGAACAGGGAGCGGTCAGTCTCGACATACCCTTCAATCTGCTAATTAGTCAAACAACGCCTCAACAAATTCCCGCGCATCGAACGGCCGCAGATCATCCACTCCCTCGCCCACCCCGAGGAAACGAATCGGTAAAGGCAGGTTTTGCTGACGTTGTCTGGCGATGGCGGCGATCACGCCACCCTTGGCGGTACCGTCAAGCTTGGTGAGTATCAAGCCGGTAACACCGAGCGCGTCATCGAAGGCTTGCACCTGATTGATCGCGTTCTGACCAGTGTTGGCGTCCAGCACCAGCAGTACTTCATGCGGCGCCCCTGGCTCGGCTTTGGCGATAACGCGCTTGACCTTCTTGATTTCTTCCATCAGGTGCAACTGTGTCGCCAGCCGCCCGGCGGTGTCCGCCAGCACGATATCTATGCCGCGCGCTTTGGCGGCGTTGATGGCGTCGAAAATCACCGCGGCCGGATCGCCTTTCTGCTGGCCGCTGCCATCCTGGGCGATGACGGCGACATTGTTGCGCTCACCCCAGGCCATGAGCTGCTCACGCGCAGCGGCACGAAAAGTATCGCCGGCAGCCAGCAGCACCGATTTCCCCTGAGACTGAAAATATTTGGCGAGCTTGCCGATGGAAGTGGTTTTTCCTGCGCCGTTCACACCCGTCAGCATAATGATGAAAGGCTTGCTGGCATGAGTGTCCAATGGCTGTGCCAGCGGCGCCAGCAGGCTGATCAGAGCTTCTTGCAATGCTACTTTCAGTTGCGCCGCGTCGGTCAGGCCATCACGTTTGACTTGCCGGCGCAGCTCATCCAGCAGCCAGGCCGTCGCATTTACGCCGGTATCAGCAGCAAGCAATATGGCTTCCAGCTCCTCGTAGAGAGCTGCGTCTATCTTGCCGCCGCCGAACACGCCGGACAGCTGCTTGCCCAGGGTCTCGCGTGTGCGCGCGAGACCCTGCCTGACCTTGGTCGCCCAGTTGGGCGGTATAGCTTCGGTGGAGACGAGGCTATTTTTGGATTTGAAGAAACTTAACATTCTGGTAGGCTGTCACACCCCATGATGCATAAGACACGATTTTATTCCGTTTACCCAAACTTAGGTTATTAAAAAATGAGTTCCGCTCGCCGCGCTTCTGTTCTATCTCTCGGTCTGCAGCTTGCCGTGATGGCGTTGGCCGCGCTGGCTATCCCGGCTTCATCCGAGGCTTTCGCCAATCCGCATGAATACACGCTTGCCAATGGCCTCAGACTGATCGTCAAGGAGGACCACCGTTCGCCGGTAGTGATCTCGCAGATCTGGTACAAAGCAGGCAGCATTGATGAGCTGAATGGCGCCACCGGGGTGGCCCATGTGCTGGAACACATGATGTTCAAAGGCACGAAGAAAGTCCCTGGCGGTGAGTTCTCCAAGCGTATCGCTGCCGCGGGCGGGCGCGAGAATGCATTCACCGGGCGCGATTACACCGCGTACTTCCAGCAGTTGCATAAATCCCGCTTGCCGCTGGCGATGGAACTGGAGTCCGACCGGATGCGCAATCTGATACTGACGAAAGAAGAATTCGCCAAAGAAATTCAAGTGGTAATGGAGGAGCGGCGCTTACGCACCGATGACAAACCTCATGCGCTGGTGCACGAGAAAATGATGGCGACGGCTTACCAATCGCATCCCTATCAGCGCCCGATCATCGGCTGGATGAACGATCTGGAGAACATGAGCGTGCGCGATGCAAAGGAATGGTACGACCGCTGGTACGCACCCAATAATGCCGTCCTGGTGGTGGTGGGCGATGTCAACCCGAAAGAAGTGTTTGCCCTAGCGCGAAAATATTACGGCGAAATAAAGCCCCGTCCGCTGATACCTCTGGCCTTGCGCAAACCGCAGACTGAACCAGCGCAAGTCGGGATCAAGCGGCTGACGGTCAAGGCGCCGGCAAAACTGCCCTATCTGACCATGGGCTACCATGCACCGGCGTTGCGCAACGCCAGCGAAGACTGGGAGCCTTATGCACTGGAAATGCTGGTGGGGGTGCTGGATGGCAATGAGTCCGCACGGCTCAACAAGGAGCTGGTGCGCGAGCGCCGCATCGCCAACTCGACCGGCGCGGGTTACGATTCCACTGCGCGCGGCCCCGGCATGTTTTATCTCTACGGCACACCCAGTGAAGGGAAAACCACAGCAGAACTGGAAACTGCCTTGCGCGGTGAAATGGAAAAACTCATGCTGGATGGCGTAACCGAAGAGGAGCTCGCGCGCGTCAAGGCGCAAGTGGTGGCCAATCACGTATTCAGGCTCGACTCCATGTTTTATCAGGCGATGCAGATCGGCCAACTGGAAAGTGTCGGACTGTCTTATCGTGACCTCGATACGATGGTAAAAAAATTGCAGGCCGTCACCGCCGAACAGGTGCGTGAAGTGGCAAAGAAATATGTAAAAGATGACAGTCTGACCGTGGCAGTGCTTGATCCGCAACCACTGGAACAAAAACTCCCTGCCGCTGGGCGCAGCGGATTACGACATTAAGAACTGAAAAACAAGTCCGCAAGAACCCTTTAGAGAGACTTTCGATGCAAGCGATACGTTCATTGTTCATCCTGCTCCTGGCGGTTTATTCCCAAGGCGCACTCGCTACCCTGCCGATCCAGCTCTGGCAGACAT
>JAPLQS010000044.1 GCA_026399575.1 Nitrosospira sp.
ATAACCGGAAACGGCAGCACTCAACACTGGGCTATAAGTCGCCAATACGGTTTCTGGATGACTGGCTTAATGCCCAGCAGAAAGAAAAACTGGTAGCATGAACCCCACCTCTTGGAAGACGAAAAACCGGGGGAACCTCAGATTTCCTCCCGGCGAAATCGGCAATCTCCTGGCGTTGATGCAAGAGCTGGATCACAATGGACTTGCATCCCTGTTGGACCCACTCCGAAAACGCTGATACAAGCGCTAAATGTGACGGCACTGCGGGCGCATGCAAAAAACCGTACGCCGTGATTCTGTGGCAAATGGCAGTCATCGCGCGGGCGCCAAAGCTACTCCCTGTTTTTCTCAACGATCACCCGCTTCCTCACTGTTGTATCAATCACAGCCAGCACCGCGTCTGTCTCCAGCAACACTTGCCGATTATCAAAGCGCAGTACTTGCAAACCCGATTCAGCCAGCGTGTCATCTCGCGCCTGGTCTTTAGTCTGCTGTTCTTCATCGTAGTGTTGACTGCCATCGAGTTCGATCACCAGTTTTGCAGCCGGACAATAAAAATCCACAATGAATGCGAGCAATGGTTTTTGACGATAGAACTGCATGCCCTGTATTTGCTTGCGGCGAATGTGCTGCCACAGTACTTGCTCTGCATCGGTCAGGTTGGTTCTGAGCGTGCGGGAGAGTCCTTTAAGTTTTGAGTTGTAGCGTTCCATAAAATAAATCTCCAGATCTCCAAATCCCCCTTAGTCCCCCTTTTTCAAAGGGGGAGACAACTGGTGCGCCCCCCCCTCAACCTCCCCCTTTTCAAAGGAGGAGACAGCGGGTGCGTCCCCTTCAACCTCTCTTTTTCAAAGGGGGAGAACAATAGGTGCGTCGGACCAGGCGCCAGTGATGATCCCTCAGCCCCCTTTTCCGAAGGGGGGAGAACAATAGGTGCGTCGGACCAGGCGCCAGCGACGCTACCCTCAGCCCCCTTTTTCAAAGGGGGGGATTAAGGTCGAGGCTGTGGGAGTCGCACCCGTTGTCTCCCCCTTTGAAAAAGGGGGGCAGGGGGGATTTCCCCAATCTTCCATGCGCAACCCCGCTACACACTGAATAGTTGAGCCATGAGACTCTTCTCGTACATGTGCTATATGTAAATTCTAGTAAAGTCAGGCGATAAGCGCTCCATTTGATTCGTTCAGAAGCGTATCCATCCGTGTACCGAATAACTGATCAGTTGTTGAAAAGAGTATTGATGGATGCAGTTCAAGCCTTGCTTTTTCCTGTATATTCCGTGTGTTCCGTGGTATTGGTTGTTTTCAGGATGAACGGAGAAACATGAGCGCAGTGCGACACCGATGAAACCCCCAAAAAGAATTGAACCGCTGATCCAGGATGGCCTGGTCGATGAGGTCATCCGTCAGTTGATGAGCGGCAAGGAAGCTGCGGTCTTCGTGGTGCGCTGCGGAGAAGAGGTGCGTTGCGCGAAAGTTTACAAAGAGGCCAACAAGCGCAGTTTCCGCCAGAGTACGGATTACACCGAAGGCCGCAAGGTAAAAAATAGCCGTAGTGCGCGCGCCATGGAAAAAGGTACCAGCTATGGACGCAAAGTGCAGGAAGAGGCCTGGCAGAGCGCTGAGGTGGATGCCTTGTACCGCCTCGCCGCTGCAGGTGTGCGTGTGCCCAAGCCGTATAACTTCCATGAGGGCGTGCTGCTGATGGAGCTGGTGACTGACAGCGAGGGTAACGCCGCGCCGCGGCTCAACGATCTGCTGCTCACTGCCGAGCTGGCGCGCGAATACCATCACATTTTGATCACGCAGGTGGTGCGCATGCTTTGCGCCGGGATCGTGCACGGCGATCTGTCCGAATACAACGTGCTGGTTGACAGCGAAGGCCCCGTGATCATCGACCTGCCCCAAGCCATTGATGCGGCTGCCAACAACCAGGCCAGCAAAATGCTGCTGCGGGATGTCGAAAACCTGGCTACTTACTTCGGTCGCTTTGCCCCAGAGTTGCTGACCACCGACTATGGCATGGAGATATGGTCGCTCTACCAAAAGAGTCAGCTACGCCCGGAGAGTGTTCTGACTGGGTGCTTCGAGCGTATTGAGAAGCCGGTCGACATGAACGGCGTCATGCGTGAAATCAACGATACACTCAAGGAAGAAGAGGCGCGGCAGCTTTATCGCGCGGCTATGGCACGCTAGTCACTTTGTTTCAGGCGATATAGCGCCATCCACATACAACCACTGCCCCGCCTCGCGCACGAAGCGGCTGATTTCATGCAGGCGATGTGCGCGTCCCCCCACCTTGTAGCGCGCCACAAATTCGACCACCGCCTGATCCGGCTGCGGCTGTTCGTGGCGTTTCACTTCCAGTCCCAGCCATTGGCTGCGCGGTGCGCTGGTCAGTTCCAGTGCGGTCGGACGCGTGCTTGAGTGCCAGGTCGTCAGCAGATAATCTTCGCGCCCGAGCGTGTAGGCGGTGTAGCGCGAACGCATCAATGCTTCTGCAGTGGGCGCAGTTTCGCCGCCGTCCAGATAGCGGCCGCAGCATTCGGCGTATTCCTTGTTGCCGCCCCCGCAAGGGCAGAGGATCGTTTTCGTAGCCATGAAAAGAGCCGGCGAGTCACGCCTGCCACAGCGGCGGCTCATCCATCAACGCGATCTGTTCGCGCAATTCGAGGATGCGATCCTGCCAATAGCGCTGGGTGTTGAACCACGGGAACGCCTGCTTGAAAGCGGGGTCGTCCCAGCGCTGTGCGAGCCATGCCGCATAATGGATCAGGCGCAGAGTGCGCAGCGCCTCGATCAGATGCAATTCGCGTTCGTCGAAATCGCAAAAATCCTCATATCCGGCCAGCACGTCGGTCAACTGCCGCACCATGTCGGTGCGGTCGCCTGACAGCAGCATCCACAAATCCTGCACTGCCGGCCCCATGCGGCTGTCATCAAAATCCACGAAGTGCGGACCTTGCTCCGTCCATAGCACATTGCCTACGTGGCAGTCGCCGTGCAGGCGCAGGGTGCGCACTTCCCCCGCCCGCGCAAAGCAGTGGCGCACGCCATCCAGCGCCTGATCCACCGCGCTGCGATAAGCCGCATCGAGATCAGCCGGAATGAATTCATGCGCCAGCAGATAATCGCGCGGCCGTTCACCGAAGCTGGCGATATCCAGCGTGGGGCGTTCGCGAAACGGCTTGAGCGCGCCGACAGCGTGGATGCGTCCGAGGAAGCGCCCCATCCATTCCAGCGTGGAGCGGCCTTCCAGTTCGGGCGCGCGGCCACCGTGCTTGGGAAAAACAGCGAAGCGGAATCCCTCGAAACTGTGCAGCGTTTTCCCCTCCAGCACCAGCGCGGGCACAACCGGAATTTCGCGCTCGACCAGTTCCTGCACGAAGGCGTGTTCTTCGAGTATGGCGGCATCCGTCCAGCGCCCAGGGCGATAGAATTTCGCCACCAGCGGCGCGCCTTCTTCCAGACCGATCTGATAGACGCGGTTCTCGTAGCTGTTGAGCGCCAGCAGGCGGCCATCGCTGCGGAAACCTACGCTTTCCAGCGCGTTCAACACGCTATCGGGAGGGAGAGTGGAAAAGTCTTGTGGGGGCGGATTATTTGTTTTTATCACTGCTGATTACTCAAAATGAGGCTCTCTCGGTTTTTCGTCTTCCAACGAGCAGGCCCTCATGCTATCAGTTTTCATCTTGTTGGGCGGTGGTCCAGTTCAGCAGGAAAGCATCACCAAATTCAATGTGTAGAGCTTCGGGCTGGCAGCGAAGAAGCGGGCGCACGTTTTCTCTTGATTATTTCATTCCGCATTTCCTTGAACTGCTCTCGAACTTCATGCTCGATAAAAATATTTCCCGCCAATGGCGGCACCCAGACTTCCTGGGTGGTATCGGTATGATAGATGATCCGGGTTTGTCCACCTTCATCGACCAGCCGCGTTGTGCCTTCCATCTTGCGCATGTTGCCGCTGATCATGTGCGACTTGATTTTATCGAAGGGGAACAACCGTATTTCCCGTGTTGACTCAAACGGGAAACTGATCGGGCCATACGATGCAAAGCCGCGCTGGAAAATCTTCAGCGTGTTTCCGGAAATGCTCAGCACCTTGCTTTCCTTCAGGTTGGAGACAAAATCAGCCATGTGTCCAAAATCGGTCAGCACAGCCCAGACCTCCTGTCGGGTGGCCGGAACAATAAAGGTCAGATCAACAATCACATTCTCCCCCGCGATCTGCACCTTAACCTCAATATCCTCATCCGGCCGCGGTTCTGCAAGTGCCACCGGCATGAATAGCGTTGACCACATGAGCAGCAGGAAGGAAGCTTTTTTCATTGGCAGGCAGAAGAGGAGGCTTGCTCCATCTGTGTTTGCAAACGCCAGAATGACCGCTGAGTTATGCGGCGGTTCTTTAAGGCACTGTAAGCGTTCACAGCAGCCGGGCTTTGATTTCGGCGATGCGGGTTTCGCGCACTCGGGCGTTGATGGCAGGCGGCAGGGAGGTGGGGTCGGCTATGGTGCTGGCCAGTTCGGCGGCAATGGCCCCGGCATCCACGCTGCGGGCTGCGTCGAATGCAGCGCGTAACCGCTCCGCCTGGGGGTAGGGCTTGTCGGCGTAGCCGGGGCGGCCATGAAAGTCGCACGCGCAAGCCTGCAGGAATTCCTCGAAGCGTTCCGGTTTGCGATAGGCATCCACCGCCTGCAGCATGTCGGCGATGGTGGTGGGGCGCAGTTCCGCCGCTCGGTGCACGTCGCCGTGATAGCGCGCTGCCAGCAAGGCCAGATCACGTTCGTCGTTGGGGGTGCGGATGCGTTCGCTGAGATCCTTGACCAGTTGCACGCTGCGCGCTTCGTGGCCGATATGCCGCGGCCATTCCTGCGGCGGAGTGGTGCCTTTGCCGAGGTCATGCGTGAGCGCGGCAAAGCGCACCGGCAGGGAATAATTCTGCGAGGCGGCATAGTCGATCACCAGCATGCTGTGCAAGCCGGTATCGATTTCCGGGTGATGCTGCGCCGGCTGTGGCACGCCGAACAAGGCATCCACTTCCGGCATGATGCGGGTGAGTGCGCCGCATTCGCGCAGTGCATAAAACATGCGCGACGGTTTGTGTTCCATCAGGCCGCGCGCAAATTCCTGCCACACCCGTTCCGGCACCAGCGCATCTACTTCGCCGTTGTGCACCATGTCGTTCATCAGTGCGAGCGTTTCCGGCGCAATGCGGAAACCGAAACGTGCGGCAAACCGCGCCGTGCGCAGCACCCTTACCGGGTCTTCGCTGAATGCCGGGCTGACGTGGCGCAGCAAGCCTGCTTCGAGGTCGGCCACGCCATTGAACGGATCGATGATGTTGCCGTCCTGATCCTTGGCAATGGCATTGATGGTGAGGTCGCGCCGCGCCAGATCTTCCTGCAGCGTGACTTCCGGCGCGGCATACACTTCAAAGCCCTTGTAGCCGCGGGAAATCTTGCGCTCGGTGCGCGCCAGCGCGTATTGCTCATGGCTTTGGGGATGGAGGAATACCGGGAAGTCCTTGCCTACCGGGCGATAGCCAAGCCGCGCCATTTCCTCCGGGGTGGAGCCGACGACGACGTAATCATGGTCCTTGACCGGCAGACTCAGCAGTTCGTCGCGAACTGAACCGCCCACTAAATAGGTTTTCATTGCATGGTTGTTTATCGTCCCGCCCGATCGCGGAAACGATTATACCGCTCGCGCGGCAGCTGGTGCGCCAGATAGAGCGGCGCCACTTCTTCCAGCGGGGTCGGGCGGATGCCGAATGCCGTCGCGAGGTTGCTGCTGCCTGCGCAGTCGCACACGCTGTCCACTTGCATCGAACGATAGTTGTCGCGGGTGATGAGCTTGCCCGGCAGCCATTCCATCAGCATTGCCTGCAGATAGGACAGGCTGTCATTCAGGCCGATGATGCGTAGGTCATGGCCGGTGAGCTGCGCCACATACTCCACCAGTTGCCGCAAGCTGTAGACTTTGGGTCCGCACAGGTCGTAACCCTGGCCGAAAGTGGCGGGATTGGAAAGGCTGGCGACAAACGCCTGTGCCACATTTTCCACGAACACCGGCTGGAACTTCGCGTTGGGGGATGCCAGCGGCATCAGCGGCAGGCGCTGCGCCAGCCGGGCAAACAGATTGAGAAAGGAATCTCCCGGGCCGAAAATGACCGACGGCCTGAAAACAGTCGTCTGCAAATCCGCCGCCAGCACAATGTCCTCGCCAGCACCCTTGGAGCGCAGATAAGCGCTGGGGCCGCCGGGGTCGGCGTGGA
Source organism: Nitrosospira sp. (assembly GCA_026399575.1). Classification (GTDB taxonomy): domain Bacteria; phylum Pseudomonadota; class Gammaproteobacteria; order Burkholderiales; family Nitrosomonadaceae; genus VFJL01. The sequence continues at coordinate 6,272 of JAPLQS010000044.1, forward strand.
GCGCGCTCATATGCAGCAGTCGCGTGACGCCGTTGCGCTGGCATGCCGCCACGATCTTGCGCGGCAGCTCCACATGCGCGGCAGCAAAATCACCATGCAGTATGCCCACCAGGTTGATGACTGCATCCATCCCGGTCAAAAGACGGTCGAGTGCGGCATCGTCGTGAATATTGGTTTCCACTACACTCGCCGTCGGCAGTACCAGCAGATGTCGCGCGTGCTCGTAATGGCGGGTGGGAACGCGCACGGAGATTTCCTCTGCGGTCAGCCAGTGGGCGATATGTCTGCCGACAAAGCCGCCGCCGCCGATAATGCAGACGTTATTGATTTTTATGGAGCTCATTTTTCCTCTTCTGACAATTTGTTGGCGACCGATTTGGGTGCGACGGTACCGAGGCGCTGTCGCAGGGTCTGCAGTCGATGGCCGAGGGTGCTGGCGTAATACATCGAGTTGCTCAGGACTTTTTTCACGTAGTCGCGGGTTTCACTGAAAGGGATGGTTTCGGCATAAATCGCGCCTTCCAGCGGCCTGGCATCGCGCCATTGCCGTGCTCGTCCAGGGCCCGCGTTGTAGGCCGCCGAAGCCAGCAACGGCTGGTTGTCGAGTGTGGTTAGAACATGCTTGAGGTAATAAGTGCCCAATGCCAGATTGGTATTGACCTCGTTGGCGAGGGCATGATGGTAATTTTTCATGCTCATTTTTTTCGCCACCCATTTTGCGGTAGCCGGCATCAATTGCATCAGGCCCGTCGCCCCGGCACTGGATTTGGCATCGGTGATGAAGCGGCTCTCCTGGCGGATTAGGCCGTACACCCAGGCTTCGTCCAGTTGCTGTTGCTGCAGGTGGCTTTGCAGCGCTTCGCGGTGGGGAGTGAGGAAGCGCAGACTGAAATCATGCAACTGCACGGTCCTATCGGCGGTGCTGATGGCGCGGTCATAGATGCCGTTGCGCCGCGCCACTTCCGCCGCCGCCAGCAGGCGCCGGTCATCGAAACCGCGAATACTCCAGTTCCATTCGCGCGTGCCTTCGAGCCGCAGACCCAGGCGATACAGCGCCAGCGCCCGCCGAATGCCGGGGAACTGCTGCATGGCGGCGATTTCCTGCGCCCCGGCCTTATAGGGTTCGTCCGGGATGCCGATCACCACCCCCATCTCTTCTTCCGCCAGTTGACCATAAAAATTATGTTCGCTGCTGAGCGGAGCAAAGAGCGCATTGGCTTCTGTAATTCTGCCTTTGGTTTTGAGCGCACGCGCCTTCCAGTAACGCCATACGCCTGCCTGCTGTTCTGCAGCAGACATGGCCTCGATGCTTCTGAGCACCGTCTTCCAATCGCCGGCCCGCAGCGCAGCGCGGGTTTGCCAGGCAAGCTGGGTATCCGAAAGGTGCGGTGCGGGGTGGGCAGCGGCGGCCTGCCGGAACCAGCCCAGCGCACGCGGATCAAGCCGGCGCGATGCCTGGCTTGCGAGGTGCCCGAGGAAATAGGACTGCTCCGCCGGATCGAAGCGTTCGCGTACTTTGGGCCAGTAGGCAAAGGCCTGATCGGTACCGCTGCGAAGCAGACGCAGCAGCGCGTACAGGGCAACTTCACGGTCGGCACGGGTCTTGATCTCGTGCCGCTGTTTATCCAGATAGCGCAGCGGGTTACTGGTGGCCTCATCCAGCTTGAGTGTATTGAGTGCCTGATCCTTCGGCAGATAGCGGTTGATGTGCTTCGCCACGCTTACGTTGCCTGCTTCGAGGGTCAGGCGCAGCCGCGTCCACACATCTTCCACAGTAAGCAAGCCAGCGGCAGCGAGCGCTTCGAACAGCGGGGTGCAGTTTGTTGGCAGGTCGTGCGTGTTAAACCACAGCGGACGGGCCTCGGTCAGCGCCGTGCTATCGTTGGCAGCGAGGCGTTGCTGCAGGGAATAGCAAATGAGCTCGGTATCCTTGTTGACCAGAGCCGGGTATTCCGCAGTGAACGGTTCCCACTGCTGTTTCTTGCCCAGGGTTTTCAGCCACTCGCCTTGCAGCCGGTCGGCAAGGAAACTGCCCTGGTTATGAGCAAGGAATTTTTTGACCGTATTGGCATCTATATTTTCCAGTTGCAGGCTCAACTGGTAATAGGCAATTTCCTGCCTGGAATGCCTGGCGCGCAGCGATGAAATCGTCGTCCTGGCTGGCTGCGGATGTGCCGGTGAGAACCAGGAGCAAGAGACCGGGTAAAAACTTTTTCATAGCCTGCTAGTATTAAAATGATAAAGCAAAACGGGAATCCGGACGGCAAGCGCCCGCACCCAGTTTCCGTTCCCTTGTTACTTTGACAATTTCATTCAGAGAATAGCACATCATGCCTTATATCAGCCTGAACCCCGCGACCAACAAGATCGTCAAAACCTACACCAGTTGGGACAGCCACCATCTCGCCGCTACTCTGGAGCAAGTCGACAATGCCCAGCAAATCTGGGCGCAGACTGCTTTCGCCGAGCGCACGGCGCAGATGAGTCGTGCCGCCACGCTGTTGCACCAGCGCATAGCCGAGTACGGCAAACTGATGGCGACCGAGATGGGCAAGCCGCTGCGCGAGGCGTGCGCTGAAGTGGAGAAATGTGCGCTGATCTGCGATTACTACGCGGTGCATGCCCGGCATTTCCTGCAGGACGAGACGATCCAGACCGATGCCGGCAAAAGCTATGTGTCATATGAGCCCCTCGGTGTAGTGCTGGGAGTGATGCCGTGGAATTTTCCGTTCCTGCAGGTGATCCGTTTTTCTGCACCTGCGCTGATGGCAGGCAACGGTTGCGTGTTGAAGCACTCTTCCAATGTGCCGCAATGCGCGCTGGCACTGGAGCAGTTGTTTCGCGATGCAGGCTTTCCGCCCTATCTTTTTACCACACTCATGATCGAAGCCGCCGATGTGACCGAAGCCATCGCCAGCCATCATGTGCATGCGGTGACGCTCACCGGCTCCGAAGCCGCCGGGCGCGCAGTCGCGGCTCACGCCGGCCAGCACCTGAAGAAATGTGTGCTGGAACTGGGTGGATCGGATGCATTCATCGTGCTGAAAGATGCCGACCTGGAACTGGCCGCCACCAATGCGGTGAAATCACGTTTTCAGAACTGCGGCCAGTCGTGCATTGCTGCCAAGCGCATCATTCCGGTCGCAGCAATCGCCGACGAGTTCATGTTCCTGTTCGTGGAAAAAACCACCGAGCTGAAAATGGGCGACCCGTTGAGTGAGTTCACCCAGCTTGGCCCGCTGGCGCGGCTTGATTTGCGGGAAGAGCTGCACCAGCAGGTGACCGACTCGATTGCGCAAGGCGCACAGGCGATACTCGGCTGCAAGCCCACTGCGGGCGAGGGTGCGTTTTACCCGCCATCAATACTCGACCGGGTAACGGCAAAGACCCGCGCCTATCACGAAGAGCTATTCGGCCCGGTGGCCGCCGTGATCCGCGCCGCAGATGAGGAGGAAGCCGTGCATATTGCCAACGACAGCCGCTTCGGTCTCGGTTCCAGCATCTGGAGCCGCGATTCGGAACGTGCGGAGAAAATTGCGCGGCAGATTCATACTGGCAGCAGTTTCATCAACGGCATGGTCAAATCCGATCCGCGCCTGCCTTTCGGCGGCATCAAGTCATCTGGTTTCGGCAGGGAACTGTCCTACCACGGCATTCGCGAATTCGTTAACGTGAAAGCGGTGTGGATACGGTAAGTAATCGGCCTAGTCTGAAGTGGAGAAACGGCTGCTGGTTGGCAGAAACTGTGCCGGATCGTTTTCATGCCGCTGGCCAGCCACTCTGTGTTCGCGCTTTCACAAGTGCGCAGCATTTGTGACGCTTGACATAGTACGCCAGTGGCGTATAGTTAAAATATGATTTTCATTGAAACCCCGACATTCACCCGCTTGATTGCAGAACTACTGGACGATGACGAATACGCAAAGCTGCAAACAGAATTATTTAATCGTCCGGATGCTGGTGCTCTCATCAAGAATGGTGGTGGCATCCGCAAGTTGCGCTGGAAACGAGCCGGAACGGGCAAGAGCGGCGGCATACGGGTGATTTATTATTGGCTCACCGAAGATAACCAGATTCTCATGCTCGTGGCGTATCCCAAGAGCGTTAAAGACAATCTAACAGACAAGGAAACCGCAATTTTGCGCAGCCTCGTAAAGGAGTTATAGACAATGGACAAAACACTTTTTGAATCTCTCAAGCAAGGCTTGAAAGAAGCTATAGCAATTCAACGCGGTGAGCTTGCGCCTGGAAGAATAACGAAGATCAGCTCACCCGATGCAAAGTCCGTGCGTGCCAAGATTGGATTGAGCCAAAGCGAATTTGCCCAACTGATTGGAGTAAAAGTGGCAACACTCAGAAACTGGGAGCAACATCGCCGCCAGCCCACTGGTCCCGCTGCTGCCCTGCTGACTATTGTCGAGAAAGAACCGGAAGCAGCGCTTCGCGCATTGCACTCGTAACTGGAAGACATAGGCAAGTGGCATATTTGCTGTAAGTAGTCAGACGGTGATGACAGACAAATTTGTGGGTCCGTCAATGAAACGGGGTGTCACATCGCTTAACCGGCTCCCTTCGACAGGCTCAGGGCGAACGGGAGGTTACCAGGGTAATGCTCAGATCACGCCCTGACCCAGCATCGCATCCGCCACCTTGACGAAGCCGGCCACGTTGGCGCCGTCAACATAACTGATGCTGCCGTCCTTGCGCTGGCCGTATTGCAGGCAGGAGTTGTGGATGGCTTTCATGATCTCCAGCAGACGGGCATCCACTTCTTCCCGTGGCCAGGAGAGACGCATCGCGTTCTGGCTCATCTCCAGACCGGAAGTGGCCACCCCGCCCGCGTTGCTGGCTTTGCCTGGAGCGAAAAGCACCTTGCTGTGCTCGAACAGTTTCACGGCTTCTGCGGTGGAAGGCATATTGGCTCCCTCGGCCACGCAGATCACGCCATTCTTGATCAGAGTGGCCGCATCTTTTTCATCCAGCTCGTTTTGGGTCGCGCACGGCAGCGCCACATCCACCGGCACATGCCATGGACGCACACCGGGAACAAAACCGGCTTTTACCCGTTCAGCGTAGTCGCTGACGCGGCCCCGCAAATGATTTTTCACTTCCATCAACACGGCCAGTTTCTCGGCGGTGAAACCATCCTCATCAACCACTGTGCCGCTGGAGTCGGAAACCGTCAGCACCTTGGCACCCAGCGCCATCGCTTTTTCCACCGCATACTGCGCGACATTGCCGGAACCCGAGACAGAAACGCGCAGGCCATCAAAGGAGCGGCCCGTGTGCTTAAGCATTTCTTCGGCAAAATAGACCGTGCCATAGCCGGTGGCTTCCGGGCGGATCAGCGAGCCGCCGAAACTCAGCCCTTTGCCGGTAAAGACCGCATCGGCCCGGTTGGACAGTTTCTTCATCATGCCGGCCATGAAGCCCACTTCCCGTCCGCCCACGCCGATGTCACCGGCGGGCACGTCAGTGTCGGAGCCGACATGGCGAAACAATTCGCACATGTAAGTCTGGCAGAAACGCATCACTTCTCCAGGGCTGCGCCCCTTGGGGTCAAAGTCGGCGCCGCCTTTGCCGCCACCCATCGGCAGCGTGGTCAGGGAATTCTTGAGGGTTTGTTCGAAAGCCAGAAATTTGAGGATGGAGAGGTTGACCGAGGGGTGAAAACGGGTGCCGCCTTTGTAGGGACCGATGGAGGAGTTGTGCTGGATACGGTAACCGCGATTGACTTTCACCTCGCCATGGTCATCCACCCAGGACACCCGGAACATGATGATGCGTTCCGGTTCGATCAGGCGATCCAGCAAACCGTGCTCGGCATAACGCGGGTGGCTGGTGATGAAAGGCCAGAGACTCTCCATGACTTCGGCAACTGCCTGCAGATATTCCGGTTGGCCTGGATTGCGTTCGGCTATGTAAGCGCCGAACTCCTGAAAGCTCTGGTATTTCATCGTGATCTCTCCCTCATAAAAAAACAATTGCAGCAATGGGGTACATTCTGCCAAATTAATCGAGGAATCGCATGGTATTTTTGCATTGCCCGGTCAAATGAACAAATTGCGATCCGTCAGGTGTATCCCATTCCGGACCTATAGTCAGACAGGCTGCTGGGGTACAATCCGGATTCGCGAACGATTACGGTACCCCCAATCTTGACGACACTAACCCTCACCCGCCCCGACGACTGGCACCTGCACCTGCGCGATGGCGCGCAAATGCAGGCGGTACTGCCGCATAGCGCGCGGCGTTTCGCCCGCGCCATCGTCATGCCCAACCTCAGGCCACCAGTGGTGACGACCGCCATGGCGCTGGCATATCGCGCACGCATTCTCGCCGCGCTGCCGCAGGGAATGCGCTTCGAGCCGTTGATGACGCTGTACTTGACCGACCATACCGCGCCTGCGGAGATTATCGCAGCCAAGGCAAGCGGCGCGATCCACGGCGTGAAATATTATCCGGCTGGTGCCACCACCCATTCCGATTCAGGTGTCACCGGCATAGCCCGTTGTTACGCCACGCTCGAAGCGATGCAGCAGGCAGGCATGCCGCTGCTGGTGCATGGCGAGGCAACTGATCCCGCAGTGGACGTATTCGATCGCGAAAAAGTTTTCATCGAGCAGGTGCTGGTTCCCATCACCCAGCGCTTCCCGCAATTGCGGGTGGTGTTCGAACACATCACCACCCGAGAGGCAGTGGAGTTTGTTGCGGGTGCAGCGGACAATATCGCTGCCACCATTACCGCTCATCACTTGCTGCTCAATCGCAATGCGCTGTTCCAAGGTGGTATCCGTCCGCACCATTACTGTCTGCCGGTGCTCAAGCGTGAGAGCCATCGGCGCGCGCTGGTCACAGCTGCCATCAGCGGCAACCCAAAATTTTTTCTCGGCACCGACAGCGCGCCGCATTCAAAAGCCAGCAAGGAAACCGCCTGCGGCTGCGCCGGCATCTACAGCGCGCACGCCGCGGTTGAACTGTATGCAGAAGCTTTTGAGCAGGCCGGTGCGCTGGACAAACTGGAAGCTTTTGCCAGTTTCCACGGCGCGGATTTCTACGGACTGCCGCGCAACCAGGACACCATTACGCTGGTGAAGCAAAGCTGGAATGTTCCGGCACAACTGGAGTTTGCCGGAGAGGCGCTGATTCCGCTGCGGGCGGGGGAAAGCGTTGGCTGGGAGATGATTTAACGCGTGCACATGGCTTGGTGGGTCACCTGATCACCAGTGCTTCTTGGCGCGATTCCAGCGATAAAGCAGGCGGGCAAAAAGGTTGTACGCCAACTGCATTAGCTGCTTGAGCACAGGCAACTGCAGCAGTTTTGCGAGCCAGTGCTGGCCGCGCGTTTGTGACCACAGGTAGGCGAACGCATCGGCGCCGATGTTGATCCGCCCATCCGGGCCTTTGATGTGCAACCGTTCCCGCACCTGTTCTAATGAAGCACCCACCTCCGCTGCTGCTTCCGGGTGGGCGTGCACATCGACCCACTCGATATCCTTGACGCCACAGGCTTCCATGCGCTGGCGCTGATCCTTGATGCCCGCATTGCAGACGGGGCATGCGCCGTTGTAGTAGACCTTGCTGGACATGTTTTGATCCGTGCCTGTTATTTGATGTCAGGCGAATTGCCAGAGTACTACTTCGCCGCACCTTTCTTCTCGGCGGCGCGTTTTTTCACAGCCTCGAACAGTTTCGGGATTGCAACCGTGTTCGACAGGTTCGCGACAAAGTTCGGAATCAGGCCACCGGGGTGGGTGAGCAGCGTGTAGGTGAGGCGCGTGCGTTTGCCGCCATCGAGCGGCTCCATCAGCCAGGAACCGTCGTTGAGCGCGATGCGCACGATGCCTTTGACCTTGGGCATGGTTTTGGGGACTGCGCTCCACTCGGTCTTGAATACGCCGCCGTTCACGGGCGTGCCGCGCGTCAGCGTAAATTTAAGCGGGTAGTCGCGCTCGCTTACGAAAGGCGGGGCGATGCGCTGGTATGACAGGAGCTCACTGTCGCTCGTGCGGCTGAGCACTCGCGATTCCTCCACATAAGGCATGAAATCCCGGTAGTTGTCGAAATCACTGACGACATTGAAGACAATTTCCGGCGGCGCATCTACTTCGGCGACTGCCATGATCCTGCGGCCCTCCGTCACGTCTTTGGTGAAGATGACCAACTCAGCAGTGCGGTTGGCTTCAGTCCAATCCGGACCGGGACTCTTCACATCGAATGCCCACGCAAATGGAACGACGGATATGACAGCGAGAGCAAAAACGGCGATACGATACATGGAGTTTCGGTGAGAAATTTCTTGGGGCACGACGGACTGCAATCAGCAAGCGCTGGGCAGGATTGTGAAGATTGTAAGGTTTCGACCATGAAAGTCAACCGATCGTCATGAAGCCCGGCAACTTCGGCGGATTCCGCCGCGGGCTGAGATGCTGGTGCTGATCGCGTTCTGGCACCGCGCGGCTACTATCGCTTGCAGTCGAAGTCCCATGTGCAGGAACGGATTGTCTTCACGCATCGCTCTCCCTCGTAGATGATGCATTCATCTGTGCAGACTTGGCATCCCGGCAAGCTTTGGGTTGCCCCTTCTACCGGCCGCACCTGCATGCCTTTAACAAACCGGGCAACCTCCCGTCCATTCTGATCGACGATGGTTTTCCCATCCTTGGAGATCTGCAGTTCCATCTTGTCGACTGGATGCTGCTGTTTCGTAGTCTTGGGATCGGCAGCATGGGCAACCGCTCCCAGAAAAAGAACCAGCAGTATTGCGCTCATCATCGTGCCAATTCGTTGCATTCTGGTGTACATGATTTTCTCCTTTAAAAATACGGGTCAGACATTACTACGACTACGATCGGGTCGATAACGCTGGCAGGCATCAGCGTGTGAATGATTACCCGTTGTGCCATGACACGACAGACGAAACAAGCATCATCCCTGCTAATGCTGTGGTACATACAGATTTGGCGAATTGGCACATGGCAAGCTTCCTTGAGCAAACCGAACTCTTATTATTTATAGCAGACAGGAATCTGATTGCCAGTATTCCGTGCTGAATGAGGATATGGAGTGGGGAGGGAGAGAGGTTCCTTACCGGGCAGCACAGATGGCCTGACAGCCAGCTCAGGGATACAGCAAGAATTCTGGCCCTGGTAAACAGGAGGCCTCACTCGTGACGAAGGCTCCGGATGATCTCCGGAGCCTTCGGGTGGTGCGCTCAGCTGTATGCTGTTTGTACTGCTTTAAAAATCGACCTGAAGTTGTGTCATGAACACATCCAGATTGCCATGACTCCAGCCTTCACTCCGTCTTTTATCATAACCACTTGCCCCTGATTCCGGAACTTTTATAGCTAGCATATGTTGAAAATTGGTCTGCCATTTGACCATTGCGTGTGGGTACCAGTTTACACCCAAGCGGAGCATATCAGCCTGACCGCCTTTGACTGCACCGGAGCTCATGTCGATATAGTCCCAGCCTGCAGCGAGCTCCCAAGCTCCCCAGCCCGGGCCGTTCCATTGAAATGGCGTTATGGGTCTGATCCGATTTGCCGCACCGTTTCTGACGTGGTAGGTTTTGGATTCGCCCGTCAGGAAGAGGCTGCCAAAAATATAACCGCCGGTCAGGTGCTCACCGTTGTTATATCCCACGCCATTGATGTTGGTGCGCAAATACTCTCCCTGTAATGAGGCCGGGCCATACACGAATTGAGCTTCTGTGCCCATGCGGTCATAACTACTGATTTCATGTCTGGTTGAAGAAGTAAGACCCCCATTACTCAGGTTGCCGGTAAATAAAATGTTGCTACGGTCGACGTTGGTTCCGGGGAAGGTGAAGAATTGCATGCCACCGTTAGCGACGGAGCCATCAGCTGCGTACTGGGTGTTGACATGAGTGCGTCCTCCCGAAGCGCCGATGTGCAACCATTTGGTATCACCGTCCATCCATATCCTGCCAGTTACCCGGGCCAGACCTTGCCAGCCCATATCGCCGGAGCCATTGTTGCGGTTCTGGTTACCGTTGCTAAGGGTGGAGACATTGGAATTGGCTGAGGAGGAAGCGAAAGACCAGCCCCCCACCGGCTCAGTTTGAAAAGCAATCCCGGTCTGCCAGCGCGGCACGGCATAGTTGACGCCAATACCAGTTTTGTAGGTATTGGGATTGTCAACAAACGAATTGACTGACATGTGACGTTCAATGAACGTGAGGTAGCGATTGCTGGCGGCTTCTTCCAGGCTGAACGGTTCCTTGAAGGAGCCGATCTTGAATGAGAGTGCATTGGTATGGTTTAACCGCACAAAAGCATCAGTAATCCCGGACGCTACCGAGCCATTGCCACGGCTGAAATCGAATTCAAATTTGTAGTCCCAGATCTTATAAAAAGTTCCTTCCATACCCATACGAGCACGTCGAATATTCATGCCGCTGTTCAATTCGTACGGCCGATCGGAGAAAGCCGTTGAACCTGAACCACCAGATATTGGGTCTGCGGAGGGGTCATTGACAAAATTGTATTGTGAGGCAACCTGGATACGACCATTCGGCGACCAGGTAAAATTACCATCTTTGGTTTCAAAGTGTATTCCTCGGTCATCAAATTTTGGGTGGACTTTCTCGGTCTCCTTGACCCGCTCCTTGAGCTCTGCGACATCGTTGACAAGACGGACACCCGCCATCTTTTCTCTCATTGCCGCTGATCGATCTCTAGGGATAGGGGTTGATTCGACCGTGTCCATTTTTAGCGACGATTCCGCAGGAACGTCGTCGACTCTCTTGAAAGACCCTAAGCGCTCGCGGCCGGGTCCGGGTTCTGCATAGAGCTGCTTGGTTTTCTTGTCCATGTAAAGATCAAGGGCAAAAGCGCTGGATGCCATGCCAGCACCCAAGCCTACGCCCAACACGGCAATCACCGCCACCGTAATTTTGGATAACTTCATATCTTCCCCTCAGAGTTATGATTAATGAAACTGAGAGGATGGTACCGATGGCTTATGACACCTGTGTTGCGACTTTATGACAATTCTATGACAATTAACATAAGTGGTCAGTCTGAATGGTCTACGAATCTATCGGGAATAAGTCGAAACTAATCAGAAGAGACTATATTGCAGAAAAAAGAGTGAATACGAGTCGAGCGGGGCGCAGACAGAAATTAAGATGGGGTGCGGCCTACGGCGCGCACCCCACGGCGGGATTATTCAGCGGTTTCCAAGACGAACTCGACTGTCAATTATGTTCGAATTCCAGCCGGGCCTCGCGCTTGAGCAGTTCGTCGATCGAAAGACCCACTGCCGATACACCACCGAATACCGTTCCCAGTCGTTTGCTGTTGAAGTGCTGCATGATGGTAGTGTAGGCTCTTGCCGGTAACGGGAAATACTGGACTTCTTTCACCAGAGTAAGCGCATTTTTCATATAGAACGCAACAAATTCCCGGACCTCGGGTTTTTCCGCCGAATTGATGTTCACATAGATGAAAATGGGGCGGGACAGAGGCTGGTAAGTCGCGTTCTCTACCGTTTCGGCAGACGGGAGAACGCCGCCTTTACCACTGTCCACGGCAACTGCGGTGACTTTTTTCTGATTTTCGCTGTAATAGGCAAAGCCGAAGAAACCCAATCCGTTCTTGTCGCTGGCCACCCCCTGCACCAGGACATTGTCGTCTTCGGAAGCGGTGAAGTCACCACGGCTTGATTTGGCCTTGCCAACAATGGCTTCGGTAAAGTAGTCGAAAGTGCCGGAATCCGCGCCTGCGCCGTAGAGCTTGAAGGTTTCATCGGGCCAGGCCGGGTTTATCTGGTTCCACTTGGTGACCCTGCCCTGAGCAGCTGGTTCCCAGATTTTCTTCAACTCCGCGACGGTCATGGTTTTGCTCCAGGTGTTCCGCGGATTTATCGCCACGGTCAACGCATCGTACGCCACTGGCATTTCAACAAATTGCACCCCGGCTTTTTTGCACTCCGCCATTTCCTGTCTCTGAATGGGGCGGGAAGCGTTAGCGATATCGATCTCGCCACGGCAGAATTTCTTGAAGCCGCCACCGGTGCCGGAAATGCCGACCGTTACTCTGATGGCACCTTTTTTGGCGATCTGGAAATCCTCTGCCACCGCTTCGGTGATGGGATAGACAGTGCTGGAGCCGTCAATTTTGACAACCGATTGTGCATTTGCAATACCGGCAGCGCCAATCAATGCAGCCAATACGGTGAACATGCCCAGTACTTTAAGATTGTGCGATCGCAACATTACATCCTCCATTTGTTTGATCAGATGGCCACCACATGGCAGCATTAATATAATGGACTATTAATATTACAATATTGTGACATAAAGCAGGGCTGCATCAATCTTGCTACGCGTACTCGCGCGAAAGAAACCGCATTCCACTTTTGCCAGTGCCGTGGTAGGCTATGCGACGAATCAATTGAGCCACTGAGACAGAGTCCGCTTCAGTTTCCCAAGACCTTTAATTTATAGAGGAATAATCATGCAAATGCACGTTTACGACACTTATGTCAAAGCCAAGGATGGCCATACCATGCACTTTGATGTTTTCACTGCGGTGAAGGATGATCCGAAAGCGGTCGAGTATGCCAAACAGTGGCTGGCCTCGATCGGCGAAGAAGATGCCACCGTCACGAGCAGGGAATGCAGTTTCTGTCACAGCCAGAGCGCACCCCCCAATGTCGTCGATGCAATCAACAAGGACGGCTATTTCATCTACAAGATGGAAGGTTGCAAGTAGTAAGTTGTAAGTTGTAAGTAGTAAGTAGTAAGTAGTAAGTGGGGAGTGGGGAGTGGGGAGGCTTCTTGCGAGAGGCATAATCTGCTATCCTACGAGGCTTTTTCAAACCCTAATTAGCTGGAAAACATGAGCGCATATCTTTTTACTTCCGAATCCGTATCCGAAGGCCATCCCGACAAGGTGGCCGATCAAATTTCCGACTCAGTCCTGGACGCGATTCTTGCCCAGGATGCCAATGCGCGGGTAGCCTGCGAAACCCTGTGCAGCACCGGGCTGATTGTGATGTCGGGTGAAATCACCACCCATGCTTCGGTGGATTACAACGTGGTCGCGCGCGAGACCGTCAAGCGCATCGGTTACACCAGTTCCGACATTGGTTTTGATTCCACCACCTGCGCGGTGCTGACTGCTTTCAACAAGCAGTCGCCCGACATTGCTCAAGGGGTTAATCGTACCAAGGAACAGGAAATGGATCAGGGTGCGGGGGATCAAGGTCTCATGTTCGGCTATGCCTGCGACGAGACGCCGCAATTGATGCCGATGCCGATTTACTACGCTCACCGTTTGATGGAACGGCAAGCGGAATTGAGAAAAGACGGGCGCCTGACGTGGCTGCGTCCCGATGCCAAGTCGCAGGTATCGGTGAGCTACCTGAACGGCAAGCCGCAACGGGTAGAGACCGTGGTGGTATCCACCCAGCATCATCCTGACATTTCTCACGCAGAGTTGTCGGAGGCGGTAATCGAGGAAATCATCAAGCCGGTGATTCCAAAAAGTATGTTGAGCGGCGATACGCGTTATCTGGTCAATCCTACCGGACGTTTCGTGGTGGGCGGGCCGATGGGTGACTGTGGCTTGACCGGCCGCAAGATCATCGTGGATACCTATGGCGGCGCGGCGCATCACGGCGGCGGCGCTTTTTCCGGCAAGGATCCGTCCAAGGTGGATCGTTCGGCGGCTTACGCCGGGCGGTATGTGGCCAAGAACATCGTTGCTGCCGGTATCGCCAGCAGGTGCGAAGTGCAGGTAGCCTACGCCATTGGCGTGGCGCGCCCGGTTTCGCTGATGGTCGATACTTTCGGCACGGGAAAAATTTCTGACGACGAAATAGCCAAGCTGATCGAACGGCATTTCGACTTGCGTCCACGTGCCATCATTCATTCTCTCAATCTGCTGCGTCCGATTTACGCCAAGACCGCTGCTTATGGCCACTTTGGCCGGGACGAGCCGGAATTCACCTGGGAAGCGACTGACAAGGCGGCACAGCTTCGCGCTGATGCGGGAATTAAAGGCGCGGTAGCGGCCTGAACAGTTAGCGGATTCACCGGTTGAAGTTTAGTTCTACCCTCCACGCTGAGGAGCGCTGCAATGGGCACAGTCCCGTGAGGCTCGGCGACGGAGGATATCGTAACAACGGCGCTCGTTCATTTTTCAGGAGATTGTTCCATGAACGTTGTGTCCAACCCCACTGGCGCCCAATTCACCGATTATAAAGTTGCCGACATGTCCCTGGCAGAATGGGGACGTAAGGAAATTGCCATCGCCGAAACCGAAATGCCCGGTCTGATGGCATTATGCGAAGAATACGCCGGGCAGAAACCTCTGGCCGGCGCACGTGTCGCAGGTTCCCTGCACATGACCATCCAGACCGCAGTGCTGATTGAAACCCTGGTCAAGCTGGGTGCGGAAGTACGCTGGGCCTCGTGCAATATCTATTCCACCCAGGATCATGCGGCTGCGGCCATTGCAGCGAAAAGCATTCCGGTGTTTGCCTACAAGGGTGAGTCGCTGGATGATTACTGGGAATATACCCATCGTATTTTTGAATGGCCGGGTAAAGAATCGGGTGCAAACAAAACGCCCAATATGATTCTGGATGATGGCGGCGACGCCACCTTGCTGATCATACTCGGCAGCAAGGCGGAAAAAGACCCGTCAGTCATTGCCAACCCGACCAACGAGGAAGAGCATGCCCTGTTCGCAGCCATCAAAAAAAGGCTCGGTACCCACCCCGGCTGGTATTCCAACATTCTCGCCAACATCCGTGGTGTGACCGAGGAAACCACCACCGGTGTGCATCGTCTGTACGAGATGCAGAAAAAAGGCGAGCTGCCGTTCCCGGCGTTTAACGTCAACGACTCGGTCACCAAGTCCAAATTCGACAATCTCTATGGTTGCCGTGAATCGCTGGTGGACGGCATCAAGCGTGCCACCGATGTGATGATAGCCGGGAAAGTGGCCATCGTCTGCGGCTACGGCGATGTGGGCAAGGGCTGCGCCCAGTCGCTGCGCGGTCTGGGAGCGACGGTATGGATCACCGAGATAGATCCGATCTGCGCATTGCAGGCAGCGATGGAAGGTTACCGTGTCGTCACCATGGACGAAGCTTGCGATCAGGTTGACATTTTCGTCACCGCTACCGGCAATCTGCGCGTCATCACCCATGATCACATGCTGAGAATGAAGAATCAGGCCATCGTCTGCAATATCGGCCATTTCGATTCCGAAATAGACATCGCTTCCGTGCAGAAATATCAGTGGGAAAACATCAAGCCGCAGGTGGATCATGTCATTTTCCCATCAGGCCGCCGCATCATCGTGCTGGCGCAGGGCCGACTGGTAAATCTGGGCTGCGCTACCGGCCACCCCTCGTTCGTCATGTCCAGCTCATTCACCAATCAGGTGCTGGCGCAAATGGAGCTTTGGCAGAACGGTGCAAATTATCAGAAGAACGTTTATGTGCTGCCCAAGCACCTGGACGAAAAAGTGGCGCGGTTACACATTAAAAAGCTGGGTGTCAGGCTGACTGAGTTGACCGACGAGCAGGCAAAATACCTCAGTCTGGATAAAAACGGGCCGTACAAGCCGGAAATGTACCGCTACTGATTCTTGGCTTGTGGAGGGAGGCTGGAAATGGAATCACAGAAAAAATTCACCCCCACTTTCAGTTTTGAATTTTTCCCGCCGCAGACGCCGGAAGGGATGGAGAAACTGCGTGCTACCCGCAGGCAACTGGCGCAACTCAGTCCAAAATTCTTTTCGGTGACTTTCGGTGCGGGCGGCTCCACCCGCGACCGCACTCTCGAAGCGGTGCTGGAAATTCAGGCCGAGGGACATACGGCTGCCCCGCATCTTTCCTGCATCGGTTCGACCGGTGAAAACATCCGTGCCATGCTGGAAAAATATCGCGACCACGGCATCCGTCATATTGTAGCGTTACGCGGCGATCTGCCATCGGGTATGGCGCAGGCGGGGGAATTTCGTTACGCCAATGAACTGGTGGCGTTTATTCGCAGGGAATTCGGTGATGCGTTCCGCATCGAAGTGGCCGCCTACCCGGAATATCACCCGCAGGCGCGTTCGGCGCAGGAGGATCTGCAGAACTTCAAGCGCAAGGTGGAGGCGGGAGCGAATTCCGCCATTACCCAGTACTTCTACAATGCGGATGCCTACTTCAGTTTTATTGAAGCGTGCGAAGCGACGGGAATCGATATTCCGATCGTGCCGGGCATCATGCCGATCAACAAGTTCTCCCAACTGGCGAGATTCTCGGATGCTTGCGGCGCGGAGATTCCGCGCTGGATCAGGAAACGGCTGGAAGGTTACGGGGATGACAGTGCATCAATTCGCGCATTCGGACTCGATGTCGTGACCGACCTGTGCGACCGCTTGCTCAAAGGGGGTGCACCAGGGCTGCATTTCTATACGCTGAATTCGGCGGGACTGTCGACTACTATCTGGCAACGCCTGGGGCTGTAATTCCAACTTCATTTCATCAGTGACACTTTGTTGATATCCTCACTCGCGCCTTGCCGTACTGATCGCCCCGAAGGAAGTCCCCTTGGGGGATGTACTGTCTGCGGCATTCGTTCGTCATCGCCTCGTTTCACTTTCGAACTGGAATTGGAATAAAGTTCGGTTTTGCGTAAGGCGGGCATCATTTCCCTTCCCCGTAACCGAGGAAGGGAAATGGTTTCAGGCTCCCGCTGCTTTCGCTGCTGCATGCAGCGGCAGCGACATCTGCTGTGGCAGCGCCAGCGGGTTGGCGGCATAGCTTTGATGCGCTGCCGATTCCGCCGCACCGGGTTCAATTTTTCTACCCATGTCGGAAAATACATTTTCCAGCGCGCTCAAGCACAGCATCACGTTTTCGATTTTGCTGGAATAGCCCATCAGGCCGAAACGCCAGATTTTTCCGGCGAAATCGCCCAGTCCCGCGCCGATTTCCAGACTGTAGTCGGCGAGCAGTCTGCGCCGGACTTCCTTCTCATCCACGCCAGACGGCACGTGTACTGCATTCAATTGCGGCAGACGGTATTTCTCTGCCACCACGAATTCCATGCCCATGGTTTCCAGTCCCGCTTTTAATGCCTTATGGTTGCGTTGATGGCGTGCCCAGGAATGCTCCAGCCCTTCTTCATAGAGCATGAACAGTGACTCATGCAGCGCGTACAGCGCATTGGTGGGGGCGGTGTGGTGATAAGTGCGGCTGGAGCCCCAGTAACCCAGTTGCAGGTTCAGATCCATGAACCAGCTTTGTACTTTTCTCTGGCGATTCTTGACCAGATCCACCACGCGCTCGGAGAAGCTGACCGGTGACAGGCCAGGCGGGCACGACAGGCATTTCTGGCTGCCGGAATAAATCGCGTCTATTTTCCATTCATCGGTCAGGATGGGGGAACCACCCAACGAAGTGACCGTATCCACTATGGTCATGCAATTGTAGCGGCGGGCGATCTCGCACAGCGTTTTCGCATCTGACAATACGCCGGTGGATGTTTCGGCATGAACGAAAGCGACGATCTTTGCATCGGGATTCTGTTTCAGTGCATCTTCCACTTTTTGCGGATCTACCGGTTCTCCCCAGCGATCTTCCACCACCACCGCAACACCGCCGCAGCGCTGCACGTTCTCAATCATGCGTCCGCCGAACACGCCATTGCGGCACACAATCACCTTGTCACCGGGATTGACCATGTTGACGAAACACATTTCCATTCCCACCGAGCCCGGACCAGAAACCGGAAAAGTCAGCAAATTGGCAGTCTGGAATGAATAGCGCAGCAGGCTTTTCAT
>JAPLQS010000040.1 GCA_026399575.1 Nitrosospira sp.
GCGGATCTTTGCATATATGACCATGGTAATCACCCCCTGTTTACTCCTGCTTAGAAATTAAGCAGGATACGTGGATTACCTGGTCAAAATTCAACCGGCACAAACAACCTTATCTGATCATTTTTAGACCGGCGTCAACACCCCGGAACAGTTTGCGCGACACGCCCAGGTATTGGACAACCTGCTCAATGACACAAAATTGACACAACCGGAAGAAGAAAAGGTTTGCAGTCAAGCTAACCCATTGATTTGTGGTGCTGTTGAGAGGAGTCGAACCTCCGACCTACTGATTACGAATCAGTTGCTCTACCAACTGAGCTACAACAGCCCGCAGAAAAACGGCTGATGGATTATAGAGGTTTGGGAAACTGGGGGCAAACCGGAAGATATAAAAATTCTGTGCGCTACGCAGACCCTGGGATGGATGCAGAAGGCGATATCGATGCTGTTGGCAGTCGGGTCTTCTGGCAAGGGTGGCAAGTAATGGCTGGAAACACGAACGGTGGCAGGATGGGGCGGTATCCATTACTCAATTGATGCTCCACAGAAAAGATATTTAAATCCCCCTCCTGTAATCCCGCAACAGTCAAATTTTCGCCTAAATTCGGCGAATAGCGTCAATCATCTAGACTTTCCGGCTGATTTGAGCCATAATATTTTTTATGAAGGCGCAAATTACTCCACCAAGAAAAATCCTGGTTCTGCATGGCCCTAACCTGAATATGTTGGGAACTCGTGAACCGGAAGTTTATGGCCGAGTTACGTTGGGCGAAATTAACAGAAGTTTGGATAAAATAGCTGAAGATGCTGGTATTATCTTGGAAAGCTTTCAAAGCAATTCTGAGGCGGACTTGATAAGCCGGATTCAACAGACTATCGGTGATGAAACCGATTTTATCATTATCAATCCGGCGGCCTATACTCATACCAGTGTTGCTTTGCGCGATGCCCTGGCGGCAGTGAAATTGCCGTTCATTGAAGTTCATCTTTCCAACATTTTCGCACGTGAGACTTTTCGCAGAGAATCGTATTTTTCTGATCTGGCGTTGGGTGTTATCAGTGGTTTGGGTCCCAAGGGCTATGAGCTGGCCTTGGAATATGCTTTAACGGCCCGCTAGCAGTACGGCCCAATCAGCAGGCTGATCAAGTACGTTTATGTACTGTCGATGCGAGCCAAAATTATTAATGCAACGGTCGCGGAAGTTATCTAACCCCATTCCTTATGAACAAAATTGCATGCCAACAAACTCTGTTTGGTAGAAGTGCCAAAAAACAGAGGCTTATCCTGAGAGGCCTGTTATGGATTTGAGAAAGCTGAAAAAACTGATTGAACTGGTTGAAGAGTCAGGAATCGGTGAGCTGGAAATTACCGAAGGCGAAGAAAAAGTTCGCATCAGCAAATCAGGATCGATGGTACAGAGTTATGTAAATGCGCCAACAGCATTACAGCCAACCGCTGCACCCGCCGCCACCGCCATACAAGAAGCGGAAGCTGCGGCCAAGGACGCATTGCCAGATGGCCATATGGTGAAATCGCCAATGGTGGGTACGTTTTACCGATCCTCTGCGCCTGGCGCCAATGCATTTGTGGAAGTGGGGCAGACGGTAAAGGAAGGCGATACTCTATGCATTATTGAAGCTATGAAACTGCTCAATGAGATTGAATCCGACAAGAGCGGAGTAATCAAGGCAATTCTGGTAGAAAATGGTCAGCCGGTAGAGTACGGCGAGCCATTATTCGAAATCGAGTGATCACTGCCGATTTCCCGCCGCCGCGGGATAGAAGTCAGGTGAAAAGACTGGCACTTCCGCAACTTAAAAAAGATTGCATAGATAAACATGTTTGAAAAAATTCTTATAGCCAATCGAGGCGAAATTGCCCTGCGTATTCAACGGGCATGCCGGGAGATGGGCATTAAGACGGTGGTGGTGCATTCCGAGGCAGACGCCGAAGCCAAATACGTAAAACTCGCCGATGAATCCGTGTGTATTGGACCGGCGCCATCAGCTCAAAGCTACCTCAATATTCCGGCAATTATCAGTGCAGCAGAAGTGACCGATGCCGAGGCGATTCATCCCGGCTATGGCTTTCTCTCGGAGAATGCTGATTTCGCCGAGCGGGTCGAAAAAAGCGGCTTTGTCTTCATCGGCCCGCGGCCTGAAACCATTCGCCTGATGGGTGACAAGATCAGCGCAAAAAACGCGATGATAAGAGCGGGTATACCCTGCGTCCCTGGTTTCAACGGCGCCTTGCCTGAGTCGGGTGAGGAAATCAGAAAGATTGTTCGCACCATCGGCTATCCTGTGATCATCAAGGCATCGGGGGGCGGCGGCGGGCGCGGCATGCGCGTGGTACACACGGAGGCGGCGTTATTGAATGCGGTCATCATGACGCGCACCGAAGCCCAAGCGGCATTTGGCAATCCCATGGTCTATGTCGAGAAATTTCTGGAAAACCCGCGGCATATCGAGTTTCAGGTACTGGCTGATGAGCATCGCAATGCGGTACACTTGGGAGAACGGGACTGCTCGATGCAGCGCCGTCATCAGAAAATCATCGAGGAAGCGCCGGCCTTTGGCATTACTCCCCGGCAGCGCGACAAGATTGGCGCGCGTTGCGCTGATGCTTGCCGTGGTATTGGCTATCGCGGTGTGGGCACATTTGAATTTCTGTTCGAGAATAACGAGTTTTATTTCATCGAAATGAACACGCGGCTGCAGGTCGAACATCCCGTTACGGAGGCGGTTACCGGGATCGACTTGGTACAGGCACAGATTCGTGTAGCCGCTGGCGAGAAACTGGGTTTTCGCCAGCGTGACATTGTGCCCAAGGGCTATGCGATCGAATGTCGCATTAATGCCGAGGATCCTTATAAACTCACGCCATCCGCCGGCCGCATTACCCAGTATCATGCTCCAGGCGGACCCGGCATTCGCGTCGATTCCCACATTTATCAACACTATATGGTGCCGCAATATTACGACTCCATGATTGGCAAAGTGATTGCCTATGGGGACACCCGTGAACAGGCAATCGCGCGTATGCGTATCGCGCTGTCCGAAATGGTGGTTGGGGGCATAAAGACGAACATTCCATTACACCTTGATCTGTTGTCCGACGCGGCTTTTCTGCGTGGCGGCACCCCTATCCATTACCTCGAGCAGAAACTCGCCAATCACAACAAGCTGAGTTAAAGCACCGATTTTTTACGCCCCGCATGCAAGAAAGACACTCGACTTACATCGGTCAGAGGGGTCAATTTTACGTCGACGGATCTATCCGCACTCAAGAAAATGCCCTGGATCTCCCTCACCCTAGAGACCGATGCCGCGCACGCCGAAATTCTGAGCGATGCATTGATCGAGCTGGGCGCGCTGTCGGCGGATATACATGATGCCACTGCCGGTACGGAACGGGAGCAGCCCTTATTCGGTGAGCCCGGTGAACCTCCGGAAAAAATATGGCCGCTAGCGGAAATTACCGCGCTATTTGATGCGGATACGGATGTGAGCGCCGTTATGCAGGCTGCGGCGCAAGCAGCTGAGCTTGTCAGTTTACCCATCTACCGCTTGGCGGAAGTGCCGGAGCAGGATTGGGTGCGGCTTAGTCAGGCGCAATTCACCCCGATCCAGATATCAGCACGACTGTGGATTGTCCCCAGTTGGCATCAGATACCTGATCCTGCCGCCATCAGTCTGATACTCGATCCCGGGCTGGCCTTCGGTACTGGTAGCCACCCCACCACGCAACTGTGCCTTGCCTGGCTTGACGAAAACTTGCGAGGCGGCGAAGATGTGCTGGACTATGGCTGCGGCTCCGGCATCCTTGCCATAGCTGCGCTGAAGCTGGGCGCGAGCCATGCAGTGGGCATAGACATAGATCCCCAGGCGATTGTAGCAAGCCGCGACAATGCGCGGCGCAATCAACTGGATCAAATGCAAGTGGAGTTTTACACGGCCCATGCTGCACCGCAGGCGGCCTTGGCCACTGCAGCCTGGGCGGATGTGGTTGTTGCCAATATCCTTGCCAACCCGCTGATCGTGCTTGCTCCGCTACTGATGAGCATGATCCGCAAAGGCGGGCATATTGCGCTTTCCGGCATACTCATGGATCAGGCGGAAGAAGTAGCGTGTATCTATCGGCAATGGTTCGAGATGCGCATTGCAGGAAAGCAGGAGGGTTGGGTACTGCTAACGGGGACAAGAAAGTGAAATCAAGTTATTTGCAAGGCCAGGATTATGGCACTGGTAACCCGCTGCCCTAACTGTGCTACCGCTTTTCGCGTGACTGCCCAGCATTTGCAGGCGCATGGCGGCGATGTGCGGTGTGGACAGTGTGAGCATGTGTTTAACGGCTTTGCCACCCTGACTACGGTGCAGGAGCCGGAAGCTGATGACTCGTCCAGGGTTGTGGGCGCAAGAACGGATGCTCTGCCCGCACCAAGTTCGTCAGATCAAACGGTGCTACCGCCCATCTTTCCGCAGGAGATAACAACGAGTGACGTGGCATCCGCTACTCTATCAGCGGTTACACAAGAACCGGCCGCAGAAATTTCAGACGCTGCCAGCGAGATGCTGGAACACTACCCTTACGATAGCGTACAACTGCGCAAGAATCGGCTCAGCTGGAGTTTTGCCAGTCTGTTCCTGCTGCTCCTGTTGACAGGGCAAGCAGCATATTTTTACCGCACAGAAATTTCTGTTCTCGCACCGGATACCCGGCCATACCTGGAACAGTATTGCGAACTGTTGCGTTGTACCATCCCACCGCTACAACAAGCGGAATTGCTGAGTATCGAGTCATCCGATTTACAGGCAGATCCCGCACAGGATGCCGGAGTCGTCATACTTACCGCTACCGTACGTAATTACGCCTCGTTCCCGCAAGTCTATCCTGCGCTCGAACTGACTCTCACCGACATTCAGGATCAACCCCTCGCAAGCCGCATCTTCACGCCCGGTGAATATCTTGGCAGAGACGTGAATCCAGCCCAGACGATTGCGCCTGCGCACGAGATCAACATCAGACTGTATCTTGCCAGCAGTGGTTTGAATGCAGCAGGATACCGGTTATTTTTGCTCTATCCCTAGTCTCTACAGTGGCAATACTTCGTTAGTAATACAACAGCATTGAAGACCAGGAGTTCAATTATGGAGCTGTGCGGAGAGCGCATTTAGATTAGAATCGACATCCTGTCAAATCAAGTATCGATTCTTTCAGCAGAATGACATCTGAAACCCTGGTTGAAATTAATGACCTGAATTTCTCTTACGATAAGCGTGCCATCCTGAAGGGCATCAATATGACCATGCCGCGCGGCAAGGTCATTGCCATCATGGGCGGCAGCGGTTGCGGCAAGACCACATTGTTGCGGCTGATCGGCGGTTCGATAGCGCCCTCTTCGGGCTATGTCAAGGTCGCTGGCCAGGTAGTGCATGAACTCAGCAGAGACGCGCTGTTTCAGATGCGGCGCAAAATGAGCATGCTGTTCCAGTTCGGTGCGCTATTCACCGATCTGTCAGTGTTCGATAACGTCGCATTTCAGATGCGGGAGCATACCAACTTGCCGGAGGCCGTAATTCGCGATCTGGTGCTGATGAAACTGCATACCGTTGGTTTGCGTGGCGCACATAAACTGATGCCGACGGAGCTCTCGGGTGGTATGGCGCGCCGGGTAGCGCTGGCCCGGTCGATTGCGCTTGACCCGCTGCTCATCATGTATGATGAACCGTTTACAGGCCTTGACCCCATTTCGCTGAGTGTGATCGGAAATTTGATTCGTCGTCTGACCGACGCATTGGGCATGACCTCGATAGTCGTGACTCACGATGTGCAGGAGTCGCTGAAAATTGTTGACTATGTTTATTTCATTTCAGAGGGCGTGATCGCAGCACACGGCACGCCGGCAGAGGTGCGTGATTCAGTGGCGCCCTTCGTGCATCAGTTTGTGCATGGCGAAGAAGACGGTCCGGTTCCGTTCCACTACCCCGCCAACTCCTACGCAAGTGATTTGAGATTGGGGGACCGTTTTGCCTAGGCGCATCGTTCTCGGCATCCGGGGTGTCGGTCATCGAGTGATAGAGAGTGTTTGGCGACTGGGTCGTGCCAGCCATTTTTTTATGCTGATGCTGTTGAAGTCGGGCATCAGCATGCGGCGCTTTCACCTTATCATCCGGGAGATTTATTTTACCGGCGTGCTGTCGCTGATCATCATCGTGGTATCGGGACTGTTCGTTGGCATGGTGCTGGGTTTACAGGGCTACGAGACGCTGCAAAAATATGGTTCCGAGTCAGCCGTGGGAACACTGGTGGCGCTGTCGCTGGTGCGTGAGCTGGGGCCGGTGGTGGCAGCACTGTTATTTGCCAGCCGTGCCGGTTCTGCTATTACTGCCGAGATCGGTTTGATGAAAGCCACCGAGCAATTGGCAGCGATGGAAATGATGGCAGTGGATCCAATAGCACGAGTAGTTGCACCACGTTTCTGGGCGGGAGTGATTTCGATGCCGTTTCTGGCAGCGATGTTTTCCGCAGTCGGCATATTCGGCGGTTATTTGGTGACAGTGGTGCTTATCGGCGTGGACGAGGGGTCATTCTGGTCACAGATGCAAAATGCGGTGGATTTTCGCTACGACATTGTCAACGGGGTTATCAAGACCTGTGTTTTTGGCGTGGCGGTGACGGCGATTGCGGTGTTTGAAGGTTATGATGCGCCACCCACGGCAGAGGGGGTATCCGGTGCCACCACCCGCACGGTGGTGACTTCGTCGCTGGCGATTCTTGGGTTGGATTTTGTTTTGACCGCATTCATGTTTAGAGGAATGAGCTGATGCAGCGGACAACAATGGATTTGTGGGTGGGGCTATTTGTCGCCGCAGGGATAGGGGCACTATTGGTGCTGGCGTTGAAAGTGGGGAACATGGGCACTTACAGTGCGGCACAGAGCTATACACTGATGGGAAATTTTGAGAATATTGGCGGCCTGAAACCCAGAGCGCCGGTGAAAAGTGCGGGTGTAGTGGTAGGACGTGTGGTGGATATCCAGTTTAGCCCGGAGACTTTTGATGCCGTAGTTACTATGAGCATAGACAGTCGCTATCAATTTCCCAAGGATACTTTTGCCAGCATTCTTACTTCCGGGCTTTTAGGCGAGCAATATATCGGCCTGGCGGCCGGTGGCGATGAGGTCATGCTGAAAAGTGGTGATAAAATCATGAAAACCAATTCGGCGATGGTACTGGAGGAAATGATTGGACGGTTTTTATTCAACAAGGCATCGGAAAATGATGGTGGCAAGAATTAACACATTTCACCAGCATGACGTCCGTTCGGAGTCTGCTGTACGGCAATAATTTATATTAACGAGGAAAGCATGAAGACATATTTAAGTATTTCTGCATTTTTAGCCGCATGGTTGCTGGTGTCTCCGGTCCAGGCGATTGAGATCAGCCCTGACACGCTGGTCGATAATACCGCACAGGAGGTGCTCGCCATTATCAGACAGGATAAGGATATTCGGGCGGGCAATACCGGCAAGATTCTTAATCTGGTGGAAGCCAAGGTGCTGCCCCATTTCAATTTCACGCGCATGACCCGGCTGTCGATGGGCAAGAATTGGAACATGGCTACACCCGACCAGCAGCAGGAGTTGGTGAAGGAATTTCGTACTTTGCTGGTACGTACTTACTCCAACGCGCTGGCCAGTTATCGTGATCACCAGATCAAAGTGGAGCCGGCGAGAATCAAGCCGGGCGACACCGATGTCACGGTCAAAACGCAAGTAATAGAGGACAATGGTCAGGTGCCCGTGCCAATCGATTACAGCATGGAGAAGTCCGCCGATAGCTGGAAGGTATACGATGTAACAGTGGCCGGAGTGAGTCTGGTTACCAACTATCGCGGCTCTTTCAATACCCAGATTCGTGATGGCGGCGTCAGCAAACTGCTTAAGACGCTGCAGGACAAGAACCGGTCACTGGAAGCCAAAGATAAAGAGAGCAAGACCGCAGCAAATTAATCATCTGTGACGATAAGACATGATTCTGCGTGATGGCAACAGGCTAACCATCCAGGGGTCTGTAACCATAGACAATGTCGTCGCGGTGACCGAGCAGGGCGTTGCCTTGTTCGATCACGACGACCTGGTGATTGATTTGGCGCAAGTGACGGAAGTGGATTCATCGGCCGTCAGCATGCTGCTGGAATGGCAGCGCAAGGCACGCAGTCACAACCGGCAATTGCATTTCGCCAACCTGCCCGACACCCTGAAAAGCCTCGCCCAGTTGTACGGTGTTTCCGAGTTGATTCCTCTGGTGTAAGCCAAAAGCTGCCCCCCAAGCAGGCAGCCCACCAGGCGGAGTGCCTGCCCATGACTAATGTTTCCCCCTCTTCACTTCCTCAATGACTCCGGCAATCGAAATCAACCAAGTGCATAAGTACTTTGGGGCAGTCACTGCCTTGGAGGGTATCGATCTTGAGATCAACCCCGGTGAATTCTTTGCTCTGCTCGGACCCAACGGTGCGGGCAAGACCACGCTTATCCATATACTTGCGGGGCTGACTCTGGCCAGCAGCGGTAGCGCCAGAGTAATGGGGCACGATGTCGTGGCCGATTATCGCGAAGCCCGCCGCCTGCTTGGCGTGGTGCCACAAGAACTAGTGTTTGACCCTTTCTTCACCGTGCGCGAAACCCTGGTTATTCAATCCGGCTATTATGGTTTGAAAAAGAATGATTCCTGGATAGATGAAATAATTCATCATCTGGACCTTGCCGACAAGGCCAACACCAACATGCGCGCTCTGTCCGGCGGCATGAAACGACGGGTGCTGGTGGCCCAGGCACTGGTGCACAAGCCGCCGGTGATCGTGCTGGATGAACCCACTGCCGGCGTGGACGTGGAGTTGCGTCAGGCGCTATGGCGCTTCATCAAACAATTGAACCGCGATGGCCACACCATCGTGCTGACTACGCATTATCTGGATGAAGCGGAAGCGCTGTGCAATCGCGTAGCGATGCTGAAACAGGGCAAAGTCGTTGCACTCGACAGTACCCAGAATCTCATCAACAGTATTTCCGGCGCTTCAGTGCGGCTGCGGTTGTCACCCGATACACTGCCTGCGGCGCTGCAACCGCTGCTGACTAGTCACGATGAAGGCTATTACGTTCTTACAGTCAAAGAATATTCCGAGATCGAGGACGTACTGGCGGCGCTGCGCAGGGCACAGGTGCAGGTGCTGGAAATGCAGCTGCTGCAGCCAGATCTGGAAGAAGTCTTCGTAAAAATCATGGGCAGTACGGAAAGTCAGGAGGCGGCATGACCGGCTTTTACACCCTGTTTCATAAGGAATTGCTGCGATTCTGGAAAGTGAGCTTTCAGACGGTCCTCGCGCCGGTGCTGACTACCTTGCTTTATTTACTGATTTTTTCTCACGTGTTGGAAGATCACGTGCAGGCGTATCCCGGTGTGGCTTATACGGTTTTCCTGATTCCCGGTTTGGTGATGATGGCGGTGCTGCAAAATGCTTTTGCCAACTCGTCGTCCAGCCTGATCCAATCACGAGTCACTGGCAACATCGTGTTTGTGCTGCTGTCGCCGCTATCCTACCGCGAAATATTTCTGGCCTATGTGCTGGCATCGGTAGCGCGTGGACTGGTGGTAGGTATGGGGGTTTACCTGGTGACGCTGGGATTTTTCGAGGTACCGTTGCGCTCGTTCCCGTGGGTGCTTCTGTTTACCCTGTTGGGCAGCGCCTTGCTGGGTGCACTGGGTGTTATCGCCGGCATCTGGGCGGAAAAGTTCGACCAGCTTGCCGCATTCCAGAATTTCATCATTCTGCCACTGACGTTTCTGTCCGGCGTGTTCTATTCAATCCATTCGCTGCCGCCGTTCTGGCAAAGCCTGTCTCATTTCAATCCATTTTTCTACATGATCGACGGGTTTCGCTACGGTTTCTTCGGCGTGTCGGATGTTTCGCCTTACTTCAGTTTTGCAATTGTGGTGACATGCTTTCTGGCAGTATCATGGTTGACATTGAAAATGCTGAAGACAGGTTACAAGCTGCGGCATTAATCTTTGCGTTTTTTGCGAATCGGCACAAGGCAGATGTGATTGCGCGTCGAACAGTAGCCACCTAAAAAAGGAAACCAGAATGGTCACAGCAGAAAGCATACAGACCCACATCGAAACGGCCTTGCCGTGTGAGTTGGTGCAGGTGGAGGGCGATGGGCATCATTTCAATGCCATCATAGTCAGCGCCGAGTTCCGGGGGAAAAACATGGTGCAGCAACATCAGCTGGTCTACCGAGCGCTTGGTGACAGGATGAAGCAGGAGATCCATGCGCTGTCCATGAAAACGCTGACACCGGAACAGTGGGCGGACAGCAACCGAAGCTAATGCTGGAACTTTTCAGCCAAACCAATTGGCTCGGCTGAAATTATTAAGCGGGGGCCTCTTACATAGTTGGCGCCAACGCCCCCCGCATCTTCTGCATTGCCTTGACCTCGATCTGGCGGACCCGTTCAGCGGATATGCCCAACTCGGCGGCGAGGTCATGCAGTGTCGCGTTGTCTTTTTCCCGCAACCAGCGGGCCTCGATAATATGGCGGCTACGTGCGTCCAGACCGGCTAGCGCTTGTTCCAGCCCCTCGCCGTGCAGGCGGTTGGTTTGTTTGATTTCCAGCAATTGCGAAGGCTCGGAGCCATCGGTGAGATAAGCAATGGGGCTGTATGCCTCGTCTTCATCGTCGGACAGGGGTTCAAGCGAAATGTCGCGTCCGCTGAAGCGGGTTTCCATTTCCACCACTTCTTCGGGTTTGACGCCCAACTGCTTCGCCATGGCATGGACTTCTTCCGGATTCATGGTATCCAGCCCTTGTCGCATGCTGCGCAGACTGAAGAACAGCTTGCGCTGTGCTTTGGTGGTGGCGATTTTTACCAGCCGCCAGTTGCGCAGAACAAATTCGTGGATTTCTGCCTTGATCCAATAGACCGCAAACGATATCAAGCGTACGCCACGTTCCGGATCGTAATGTTTGACCGCTTTCATCAAACCAATGTTGCCTTCCTGAATCAGATCGGCTTGCGGCAGACCATAGCCTCTGTAGCCACGGGCGATGGAAACCACTACGCGCAAGTGTGACAGCACCAGTTGGCGCGCTGCGTCGATGTCGTCCTCGTCTCGCAGACACCGTGCCAAGCGGGTTTCTTCTTCCTGGGAAAGAATGGGAAAGCGGTTGACAGACTGGATGTAGCTTTCGATACTACCGCTGGTCGAAGGTATGGCTAAAGCAAAAGTCATCGTATTCTCCTCGGGTCTTTTGGTTTCTTGCTAAAATATTAGCACTCTGCCGATAAGAGTGCCAGTTTTTTAGAAAGTTCCCGTCCAGAACACTATAACCTTTTGAATTATTTTGGTTCTATCTGCCAAAGATGGTTTGCAACCGATAGCCATGCTCCCAGCCAGCCTAGCCCTGCTGAGAATAACAACAGGCTCATGCTGTCTTCCGAGGAAAGATGGTGCAGACGGGAGTCGAACGCATAAAGCAATGCCAGATCGGCCAGCGCGCCATTGATCAGGTAAGTGCCGAGAGCAATGATGAGCCATGCCGCGATCCCCCCCGCCACTCCCTGGATTGCGCCAAAATAAAGAAAAGGGCGGCGGATGAAGCCGTTGGTTGCGCCGATCAACTTTGAAACCTCGATTTCGTCTCGGCGCGTAAGGATTTGCAGACGTATGGTGTTGAAGGTCACCGCCACCAGCGCGAAACTCAGCAATGCGGCAAGCATCAGCACCGCCACCCGCCCCAGGCTTAGCAGTGCATCCAGCCGCCTGGCCCAGGCGGAGTCAAGCTGCACATGTTCAGCTTTGGGCCACTTCTGCATCTCGGCACGCAATGATTCCAGCACCTCGGGAACAGTACTCTTGGCGTTGATCACGAAAGCATCGGGCAGCGGATTTTGCGCAAGGCTACCCACCACATCAGCCAGACCATCGCCCTGCTTGAGTTGCTGCAGGGCGCTATCCTTGGGAACGAACTGAAAGCTCGCTACTTGCGGGTGTTGCTTCAAGCGTGATCCGATCTGCGCAGCTTCATCCCGGCTTGCATCCAGCGCCAGAAACAGGCTCAGTTGCGGTGCGCCGGATATATGCCCGGAAAAGGTTTGCAAGTTTCCCAGCAGCATGTAGCCCCCTGCGGGCAGACTCAGGGCGATGCCTATTACGGCGATGCTGAGCAGACTGGAGAACGGCGTGCGCACGAGACGTGTCAGCGCCAGGGTAAGGGCGTACGAGTGATGCGAAAACCACGCGCTCATGCCGCCAATTTCCCGTGATCTAGCGTCAGAATACGTTGCTGGGCACCACCCAGCAATTCCGCGTCATGGGTAGCGATCAGCACGGTCACGCCCACCTGATGAAACGATCTGAACATATCCATGATATCGCGCGCGTAATCGGTGTCGAGGTTGCCGGTCGGCTCATCGGCAATCAGAATGGAGGGGCGATTGACCACTGCGCGGGCGATGCACAAGCGTTGCTGCTCGCCACCGGAGAGCGTAATGGGGCGCGCTTTCTCCTTGTCCAGCAGCCCGACCTTGTCGAGCGCGGCACGTACTCGTCCAGTCGCCGTCTTGGGATCAAACCCACTGATTTGCAGTGGCAATAGCACGTTGTCGAACACGCTGCGGTCGAACAGAATTTTTTGATCCTGAAAAACCAGACCAAGATTGCGCCGCAGAATGGAAATCGCTGCGCCCTTGAGCGCAGCAACGTTCTGGCCATTAACGATAATGCTGCCGGAAGTGGGGCGTTCGATCGCCGCAATGAGCTTCAACAGCGTGCTCTTGCCCGCACCGGAATGGCCGGTAACAAAGACCATTTCACCCGTCTCGATGGTGAAGGTAATGTTCTTCAACGCATCATAGCTGTTGGGGTAACGCTTGGAGACGTTGCCGAAATTAATCATTCAAAGGAAACCTTGATTGCGAAAGTTTCATTTTAATCCCAGAAAAGGAAACTCGATCTCTAAAGTTGCAATGAATTTTCCTCTAATGCCTTATTACCAAGCACGGACTCTCATTGATATGCCAAATGAAATACATAACCAAGACCTTGCGCAGCATATCCAATAAGATACGGGCTGCCTAGACCCGCCCGCCGGAAACAGGCTACAATTCAGGCTTTTAAGCAACCTTGTGTCATGCATGTTTCTCGTGGAATTCTCGTTCAAGCCGAAGCTCCGGTTGCGCTCACCATAGGCAATTTTGATGGCGTGCATCTGGGCCATCAGGCCATGCTTGCGCGGTTGAAGGAAGCTGCTGACCGGCTGGATCTCGTCTCCTGTGTGATGACTTTCGAGCCGCACCCGCGCGAGTTTTTTGCACCGGACCAAGCGCCCACGCGCCTTACCAGCCTGCGGGAGAAGCTGGAGCTGCTGGCCGAAGCGGGCGTGGAGCGGGTGCAGGTGTGCCGTTTCAATTTCAATTTCGCAAAAATCAGCGCGGAAGATTTCATTGCCCGTATTCTGCAGCGCGGACTTGGTGTGCGCTGGGTCCTGGTAGGAGATGATTTTCGTTTCGGCGCGCGTCGGACTGGCGATTTTGCCATGTTAAAAGCATGTTCGGCGCGGCATGGCTTTGAAGTGGCGGAAATGCCAAGTTTCACCGTGGACGGCCTGCGAGTTTCGAGTACCGCAGTGCGGGAAGCGTTGGCAAGCGGTGACCTGGATCTTGCCCGCCGTCTGCTGGGGCGGCCTTACAGTATCAGCGGGCGGGTGGTCGATGGCGACAAGCTGGGCAAGAAGATCGGTTTTCCCACTGCCAACATGCAATTGCGGCACAATCGGCCACCGCTGGCGGGAATTTTTGCGGTGGAAGTGCATGGTGCAGTGGAGTCATCGCCACAGCAGGTGACGCGTGGTGTAGCCAGCCTGGGAGTGCGGCCCACCGTACATGAAAGCGGTAAACCGGTGCTGGAAGTACACTTATTCGACTTCGAGCAGGAAATCTACGGTCGTCACTTGCGCATGGATTTCCTGCACAAGCTGCGTGACGAGGAAAAGTACTCCGATCTGGATACACTCACCAGACAGATCGAGCGCGATGTGGAAAATGCAAAAAACTATTTTTTGACTTTGCACCCTGTGCAGGCGCACAGCATGCAGTCTGTCGCATAAAGTGAACTGATAACCTCATGACCGATTATAAAAAGACCCTCAATCTGCCCGACACGCCTTTTCCGATGCGTGGCGATCTGGCCAAGCGCGAGCCGGTCATGCTCAAAGCCTGGCAGGAGAAAAAACTGTATCAGAAAATTCGGGCAGTGCGCAAAGGCGCAGAGAAATTCATCCTGCACGATGGCCCGCCGTATGCCAATGGCGACATTCACATCGGCCACGCAGTCAATAAAATCCTCAAAGACATCATCATCAAGAGCAAAACCCTGGCGGGTTTTGACGCACCTTATGTACCTGGCTGGGATTGCCACGGGTTGCCCATTGAGTTGGTGGCAGAAAAGAATCATGGCAAGAGTATCGAGCCCGCCAAGTTTCGCGAGCTGTGCCGCGAATACGCAAAGGTACAGGTCGAGCGGCAGAAAGCCGATTTTATCCGCCTGGGTGTGCTGGGTGAATGGGACAAGCCCTACCTGACCATGGACTTCAAAACCGAGGCCGACATCATGCGTGCCTTGGGCGAGATTTATAAAAACGGTTATCTGTACCAAGGTTCCAAGCCGGTGCACTGGTGCGTGGATTGCGGTTCGGCGCTGGCCGAAGCGGAGGTCGAATACGAGGACAAGAATTCACCAGCTATTGATGTGGCGTTCCAAGTGCTGGATAACGTAGCGTTGGCCAAAGCCTTCGGTGTTGCGCACCTCAACGAGCCGGCGCATGCTGTGATCTGGACTACCACACCGTGGACGTTACCAGCCAACCAGGCAGTTTGTGTGCATCCTGATATTCAGTATGCGCTCGTCAAAACAGAACGCGGTTTCTTGATTATTGCCAATGCAATCTTTATGGAGCCAGCACAAGTCAAAGATGGCTCAGAAGGTAGCCTGTACCGGCTAATGCGTACATATGGGTTAAACGTAGGGGTAGAAGATATTGTGGCATTCGCAAACGGAATTCAGCTCGAAGGAATTCAGCTTCAGCACCCTTTTTATGATCGTCATATCCCGGTCATTTGTGGTGATCATGTCACCACCGATGCTGGTACCGGGTTAGTGCATACTGCGCCGGCACACGGCCTGGAAGACTACGCAGTTGGCATGCGCTACGACCTGCCGGTGGACAACCCGGTGGACGACAACGGCAAGTTCTTCGCAAAAATCCCGCTGGTCGGTGGTATGAGCGTGTGGGACGCCAACAAGGTGGTGATCGAGACGCTGGCTGCCAGCGGCAACCTGCTGGCCTCTGCACGGCTGAATCACAGCTACCCGCACTGCTGGCGACACAAGACGCCGGTAATTTTTCGCGCGACCCATCAGTGGTTTGTTGGCATGGGCCAGCACGGCAAGGATGGTCAGACTTTGCGCGGCCACGCCAACGCGGCG
The DNA here is from genome assembly GCA_026399575.1 of Nitrosospira sp. Classification (GTDB taxonomy): domain Bacteria; phylum Pseudomonadota; class Gammaproteobacteria; order Burkholderiales; family Nitrosomonadaceae; genus VFJL01. The sequence goes on from JAPLQS010000040.1 coordinate 15,552, forward strand.
GTGGAACAGACGCAGTTCTTCCCTGCCTGGGGCCGTGCGCGGCTGGAAGCCATGATCAAGAATCGCCCGGACTGGTGCGTGTCACGTCAGCGCAATTGGGGTGTGCCGATGCCTTTGTTCGTGCACAAGGAAACCGGCGAGCCACATCCCGATACCTTGGCGCTGCTGGAAAAAGTTGCGCTGCAGGTGGAAGAGCGCGGCATCGAGGCATGGTTCAGTCTGGATATTACGGCCTTCCCCGAGGTGGACGCAACACAGTACAAAAAAGTTACTGACACACTGGATGTGTGGTTCGACTCCGGCGTTACGCATTTCTCCGTGCTCAAGCGACGCGATGAGCTAACGTACCCTGCCGATCTCTATCTGGAAGGCTCTGACCAGCATCGCGGCTGGTTCCAGTCGTCGCTGTTGACTGGCTGTGCCATGGACGGCCATGCGCCTTACAAGGCGCTGCTGACGCATGGCTTCGTGGTCGATGGTTCCGGCCACAAGATGAGCAAATCCAAAGGCAACGTGATTGCCCCGCAGAAGGTGATGGATAGCTATGGCGCTGACATCCTGCGCCTGTGGGCGGCTTCGACAGATTATTCCGGTGAACTGACCATCTCCGACGAAATCCTCAAACGCGTGGTGGAAAGTTATCGTCGTATCCGTAACACCCTTCGCTTTCTTCTGGCCAATCTGGCCGATTTTGATGCGCAGAAAGATATGCTGCCAGTGGAGCAGTGGCTGGAAGTTGACCGTTACATGCTGGCAGTCACGAAAGAACTGCAGGATGATCTGACGCAAAGCTATGCACGCTACGAATTTCATTCGGCAGTGCACAAGTTGCACAATTTCTGTTCGGAGGATTTGGGCGGATTCTATCTGGATATCCTCAAGGACCGGCTTTATACCGCTGCTGCCCAAGGCGTTCCGCGCCGCTCGGCACAGAGCGCGCTGCACCACATTGCACATAGCCTGGTGAGATTGTTTGCGCCGATCCTGAGTTTCACCGCTGAAGAAGCCTGGGTACACCTGACAGGTGTTGCGGATGACAGTGTGTTGCTGCATACCTGGCACGAGTTTCCATTGCAACCAAATGCGCAAGCATTGATGCAGCGCTGGATCCGGTTGCGTGAACTGCGCTCGCAAGTGCAAAGAAGTCTGGAAGAGTCACGTGCCCGCGGAGAGATCGGCTCGTCGCTTGCCGCTGCCGTGGAAATTCGCATCAACGGAAAGGATTTCGTATTGCTCGAGTCGCTGGAGGACGATCTGCGTCTGGTTATCGTCACTTCCGAAGCACGCGTGGTGCAGGTTGGGAGTCCGCAGGAAGAGAGAATCGTCGTGACTCCCTCAGCACATCCAAAGTGTGAACGCTGCTGGCATTATCGCCAAGACGTGGGCAGCAGCGCGGATCATCCCACTCTATGCAGTCGCTGTGTGTCCAATCTTTTTGGCGCGGGTGAGGTACGGCGCTATGCCTGATTCCAGCCCCGTTTCAGCAACGGCATCCGCTTGTCGCCAGTCTGTTTCACGATTGAATGAGGATCGGAATGGGCACCGGGTTTCTTCGACAAAGTGCCGGGCACAATGAAACTGCATATCAGCCTGATCCTGGCGCTGGTCGTGCTGGTGCTGGATTTTGCCAGCAAGCGCTGGGTGGAATCGACAGTGTTTCATGGCCAACAGATTCCGGTGACGGATTTTTTCAATCTGGTGCTGACGTATAACGCCGGGGCTGCATTCAGCTTCCTGAGTGATGCCTCCGGTTGGCAGCGCTGGTTTTTCAGCGGGATTGCAGCGAGCGCTTCGATCCTGATCGTTTATCTGTTACGCAAGCACGCGGCGGAGAAACTGTTCTGCATGTCGCTGAGTCTGGTGTTGGGTGGTGCGCTGGGTAATTTATGGGACCGCATTACTCTGGGCCACGTGGTCGATTTTCTCGACTTTCATATCAGCGGTTACCACTGGCCTGCGTTTAATGTGGCCGATTCCGCTATTTTTATCGGTGCCATGCTGTTGATAGTCGAAAGCTTCCGGCACAAAGAGAAGTGACAGAAAGGCGTTAGCCGGCGGCAGAATCGCGATTCTTGCCGGGTTGCCACAGCACATCTCCCACATCCTGCTGGCGGTTCAACACCCGGCATAGCACGAACAGAAAATCCGACAAGCGGTTGAGGTACTGGATGTTGAACGGCGCTACTGTTTCGGTACGGGACAGCCTGACCACGCATCTTTCCGCGCGTCGGCATACGGCACGGGCGACGTGACAAAGAGCCGCTACCCGCGTTCCGCCAGGGAGTATGAATTCCTTCAGTGCAGGCAGGGTGACGTTGTATTGGTCGAGTTGCTGCTCCAGGCGCGTGACTTGTGCTTTGCTTATGCTTATACGGCCTGGAATGCTCAGGTCGCCACCCAGATCAAACAAATCATGCTGGACATCTTCCAGTCTACTGCGCACCCCTTCCTCAAGATTTTCTGCCAGCAGAACACCGATGCAGCTGTTGAGTTCGTCCACGCTACCGATAGCCTCAATGCGTACGCTTTCCTTGCCGGAGCGCGCGCCGTTCCCCAGGCCGGTAGTGCCGTCATCGCCGGTGCGGGTGTAGATCTTTGTCAGGCGGTTAGCCATGTTGTGCGGTGATGGCCGGATTATGCAGCAGCAGGTGCTGGCAGCAATCTTGTCTCACTCATTCTGCTTGGACTTGTCAAGAAGGGGTGGCATGAACAGTGCTGGCAGCGGTTTTTTCGGATGTCCGTGGCGGGAGTGGGTAGGCTGTTCCTGCGTTGCGGCAGGTAATGTTGTCGCGCCGACAGCCGGGCGTGCCGAAGGTGTATAGGGTTGGCTGAAGAGCGGGTCTTGAGGTGCTCTGGAACGCCCTGCTTGCCCGTGTGCAGGTCCTTCTGAACGAGGTATGGGACGCGTTTCATTGCTACGACCAGAGTGTGACTCAGTGCGTTGTTTCGATTCCGGTTTGACCTGTTCATGGCGTTTGTGTGCAGGAGCGGCATGTGCTGGCTCTGCCTTACGATGCGCCGTTCCTGGCTCAAACCCGGCAGCTATCTCGACCTTGAGTTTGAATTTCAGAAGCTTCTCGATGCCTTCAAGCAATTCATTTTCATCTTCACATACTAGAGAAATCGCGTCTCCCTTGGTGCCGGCACGCCCGGTGCGTCCGATGCGATGGATGTAGTCTTCTGGCGTAGTGGGCAATTCGAAATTGACCACGTGCGGCAAATCCTCGATGTCGAGTCCGCGCGCCGCAACGTCGGTGGCCACCAGTGCGCGTACTGTGCCTTGTTTGAACTCCGCCAGTGCCTGAGTGCGCTGTGGTTGGCTTTTGTCGCCATGAATCGAAGTGGCAGTGATGCCATCCCGTTCCAGTTGCTGCGCCAGGCGACTGGCGCCATGCTTGGTTCGGACAAATACCAACACCTGTTTCAGGTCGTGCGATTTGATGAGGTGCGCCAGCAGTTCACGTTTGCGGTCGCGCTCGACTGGATGCACCACATGCGTTACCAGTTCGCTGATGGAGTTGCGTCTCGCTACTTCGATCAATATCGGCTGTTTCAGCAGCTTGTCCGCGAGTTTCTTGATCTCTTCGGAAAAGGTGGCGGAGAACATCAGACTCTGGCGCTGTTCCGGCATCAGTGCGAGAATCCGCTTGATATCGGGCAGAAAGCCCATGTCCAGCATGCGGTCGGCTTCATCCAGTACCAGGATTTCCACCTTGGAAAGATTCATGGTTTTCTGTTGTACGTGATCCAGCAGCCGTCCGGGTGTCGCCACCAGGATTTCTACCCCGGCGCGCAAGTCTTTGACCTGGGGGTCCATGTTGACGCCACCGTAAACTACCGCGCATCTGAGCGGTAAATATTTTCCGTAAGCCTTGACGCTCTCATATACCTGCGCTGCCAGTTCGCGTGTTGGTACCAAGACCAGTGCACGAATCGGATGTCTGGCGGGCGACACGCTGGTGTTGGCATGAGGTTGCAATCGATGCAGCATAGGCAGGGTAAAACCGGCAGTCTTGCCAGTGCCGGTTTGCGCTCCGCCCATGATGTCCTTGCCTTCGAGGATCGGCGGAATTGCCTGTGCCTGAATAGGGGTGGGTTCTGTGTAGCCTTGATCGACGATGGCACGCAGAATTTCAGCCGATAGGCCGAGTTGATCAAACGACATTTGCATTACTCCTAAACCACCTACCAACGATTGTTGGGACCGGTCTAGGCAGGACAATTATTGTAGGAAATCGCATACAAACAAAAGACACGACTGGTTGCGGCTGTGACCGGACAGTAACGCCAAGCATGATACAGCATTAACCGAGAAAATCATATGCGCCGGATTCGACCCCGGAGTTAGTCAGCAAGGGGGCGGTGCTTGGCTCGCGTGACATGATTGCAGATGGATTCGTTAAGAGGCACGGCTATTCGTTTCCTGCTCCCTGACGCATATCCTTGCGTGTTTTTCGTGATTTAAACCAGCCCCTGCTTTTTCTCAGAGTATTTAGTACCAGCGGCGCCCCACCAATGGCGACCGCATCGACCAGACAATACCAGGCAGCAACACCGCTCGGCGGGTTTCCTTGGGACAGCCCCAGAACAGGCTCTATCGTCGCCCATTGCCAGGTTCCGGCTGCCGTCCCAATTAATTCCAGCCAGGTGGTAATGAAGAAGGCCGCAAGATAAACCATCGGCGAGCGGCCTTTAAACAGGTAAATCAGGAAAACGCAGAACAGCAAGGCACCAACCTGATCGCCCTGTTCTGGATAGCCGCTGATTCCCCAGAGTGACCACACTCCACATACCACCACCACAAATGCAGCAATTGTTCTGGCGTATCTTAGAAAGAAGCCAGAACGCGCCAACGCTACAGCGGTTAAGTAAACCATGCCGTGACCGGGCGGCACATAAGCCGGCACGTTCTCAAGCCGGTAGGTGTATCCGCCCATGTAGATGGACGCAAAGTGTTCGCCAGCCGTGGCGAAAGCAACAGCAATGATAACCTGTGTCCGTACTTCCTTATTTTCACCGAACAGCAATACAAACAAAAATGTCCAGGCGATAATCCCCATGGTATTTTGCTGCTGCAGGGTTCCGCTGGAATCGATGACCAAACTGATCGCTACACAAACAAATGTAAGTGTCGCTATAAAGTAATCACGTATTCTGTGAGGATGCGGAATATCAGCATGCGGAAAGTTGCGTAGCATTTTCTATCTCAATGGATCTGAAATGAGAAACTCGGTCAGATTGGCGTTCAGCGGCTATGCCAAACGGCTAGGTATGGTTGCCATTGCGGAATTTCTTGGAGCCGAGCGATCAGGGCAGAGGCGTTACTGATCTCTTACCTGAAACATCAGTAGCTATGATCCCAGCTTCCGGTGCACTGAGCAGACGATAGTCGTTCAACAAATGGGAGTAGTTACAGGCGACCGCTGCCCGGGGTGGGCAGCGGGGACACTGGATAACTGAGGTACCTTACTCTTCTGCGTCCTCATCCTCGTCCTTCTTGACTTCCTTCAGCACCAGCTTCTTTTGCGTGCGGCTGGCATTGAGATCGGTCTCGGCCACCGCCTTGTGCACCAGGTTCTGGTGGCAGTCGATGCAGGTCGCACC
>JAPLQS010000088.1 GCA_026399575.1 Nitrosospira sp.
CAACTCAAGGCGCAGCTTGGGCAGGCGGCGCAACTGACGTTTGCCCAGTCGGGTGCCGACGCGGGCAGCAGCATCGAGCGCGATCAGGTAATGCGCTGGGATTTTGGTGATTTGCCCGAAGCGATATCTTTTGTCCGCGCCGGCAAAAAACTTACCGGTTACCCGGCACTGGTGGATGAAAAAGAAAGCGTGGCCATCCGCCTGTTCGATACGCCTGCCGCCGCGGCCGCCAACATGCGCGCCGGCGTGCGGCGCTTGCTGCGGTTCGAGCTCAGGGAGCAAATGAAACAACTGGAAAAGAATCTGCCGGGTTTGAGCCAGGCTGTCTTGCAGCTACGCACCCTCATCAACCCGGATGCACTCAAGGAGGATATGCTGAGCGCCATCAGCGACCGCGCCTTTATCGGTGATGATGCGCTGCCGCGCAACGAGCAGGAATTCATGCTGCAGAAACAACGGGCGCGCACACGGTTGCCTGCTGTGACCGAAGCCATTGCCCGCATGACACAGAAGATCGCGCAGGAATGTCAGCCGCTGATCGCGCATTTATCCTCAGCCGACGCCGCTACCGGCAGATTAAGCCGCGAACTGAACCAGCAGCTTGCCAACCTGATTTATCCAGGTTTTTTCAGTGCCATCCCATGGGAACGGCTGCAGCATCTGCCGCGTTATCTGCAAGGCATGAGCATGCGATTGTACAAATATCCCGGCAACCCCGAACGGGACGGACGCCACGGTCCCGCAGTCGCCGGTTTATGGAACCAGTACGAGCAACGCCTGGAAAAGCATCGTAAGGCAGGAATTAGCGACCCCAATCTTGCTGAATTCCGCTGGCAGATAGAAGAACTGCGCATCTCCCTGTTTGCCCAGGAATTGAAAACGCCGTACCCGGTATCGGTCAAACGCTTGCAGAAATCATGGGAGAAGGTGTTGGGGTAGGGCAGCCGCGCCGCGCGGATCGCTGGCAGTAATGGAACGTTGGGTTGCCTTGTCGAACAATATCAATTGCATATTGCCCCATTTCTGTGCGGCAACGGTTACCTGATGCCCTTTCAACTTGAGCCCGGAAACCCACTCCTCGCGAAACGAGTCCGGCTCGATCTCGATCCAGTCCGGCAGATGCTGCTGATGAAAGCGCGGGTTCCCGACGATTTCCCCCGGATCGGTTTGACGGTCATCGACGTAATTGACGATTGCCAGCAGAACCATGCTGATGATGCGCGAGCCGCCTGGGGTACCAACAATCAGTATGCCTTTGGCGTCTTCCACAAAAGTCGGCGATATGCTCGACAACGGGCGCTTGCCTGGCATGATGGCATTGGCCTGGTTGCCATGCAGGCCGTAGACATTGGGCACAGCGGGCGCAATGGAGAAATCGTCCATTTCATTATTCAGCAGCACCCCGGTATTGCCGGCGACGAAACCAGAGCCGAAATTGGTATTGATGCTCAGGGTTGCCGCAACCCGATTGCCTGCGCGATCCATGATCGAGAAATGGGTGGTTTCGGTTCCGCTTGGGCGCGCGCTCAAACCAGCGTCCAGCCGAACATCCGGCGTTGCCCGCTGCAAATCGATCGTGGCTGCCCGTTCACGCCCATAGTCTTTGCTCATGAGCTTTTCTGTCGGCACGGCGACAAAATCACTGTCGCCCAGGTATTCAGCCCGGTCCTGGTATGCCCGGCGCAGCGCCTCCGCGATCAGATGGATTCTGTTGCTTCCACTCAACTGCGCCAACGGAAAATTCTCAAGAATATTCAGTCCTTGCGCCAGGGTCAGCGCACCGGACGAAGGCAGCGGCGCGGTTGTGATCATTGCATCGCGATAGGTGAATCTGGCCGGCTCGCGTTCAATTACTCGGTAATGCGACAGGTCTGCGTGCTCCCAGATGCCGCCTGCGCGTTTGACTGACTGCACCATCTCGTCCGCCACCCGGCCGCGGTAAAACCCATCTGCGCCATGCTGTGCCATTGCCATCAGCGTCGCGGCCAGTTGCGGCTGGCGCAGGACGGAACC
>JAPLQS010000078.1 GCA_026399575.1 Nitrosospira sp.
CATCAATTCCGCCCCGCAGAAGATTGCCACGTATCAGAAAGAAGGTGAAATATCGCTGGAGCGCTTTATCTATTTTGCGAGTATCGGTTACGGAAAATTGATACAAATCTTGCGTACCCGTTTCTCACCCGAAGAAATAATCCAGATACTGGCCAGACCCGGACTGCCACGCCGGCTGGAAAAAGCCATCCTGTCCGGCTTCAACGCGCAATCGCCACCTGGCGCACGTCAGAAGAAGAAACGAGACGGAAAGGTCTATTCGTAGGACTTGGTGCAAGTACGGAATGTGGTTTCTCGATACAAGCCGGAAAGGCATGGCGCAGATCGGGCACAATCTGTTTTCCTTACATCCACCACACAGTCTGGCAGCGCCAGTCTGTCGCCAGCCCTGCACAGGAGCAAGGCTGCTGTGCCCATTTGCATTAAATACCCAAGACGAGATTACGCAAATACGACTGACACATGACCTTCCGTGCGTGAACGAGGGACTGCCTTCACCACGATCTTCACGTCACGACCTAACCGGGTAAGACATTCCAGCATCTTGGTTTCAGATACGCCGCGAAACTGACCGCGCAGCAAACCGGATAGCTTGGGTTGTGTAATGCCCAACAGCTCGGCAGCTTGAACTTGCGTCAGTTTGCGCCGCCTGACAATGTCACCAATCTTGGCGGCCAATTGCGCCTTGATCAGCATTTCTTCGGCATCAGCCATGCCGAGATCAGCATATACATTGGTACTACCACGTTCGATCTTGTTCATTTTCTTACTCCTTCCGCATGTTTCTGCGCAAATTTCAATCTTTCACGGATTGTTTATACATGGGGGAATTATACCCATCTAGGTATATTCATCAACCCGTCGATATTCAAACTCCATTGACCTGTCGACAGGTTATCTTGAGCAGCAGAATGAAAAGGATTATTCGTGAGGATCGGGTATGAAGTGTGGCTTCTTGATACAAGCCGGAAACGTATGACACAGATCGGGTGCAATCTGTTGCCCTAACACCCACACAGTCTGGCAGCGCCAGTCTGTAACCAGCCCTGCACAGGAGCAAGGCTGCTGTGCCTAACAAAATCATTCAACCTAATATGCAGTCGGTCTACTGGGTCATTGCACTGAATCCGCTTCTCAGATTTCCCTCGCTGATTCCTGAAATGCCTTTGATGCTTGGAGTTCTGTCAATAACTGTACGGATAAGGATAAAAGTCAAAAGTCTCAAACGTGCCAAGATCGGCCATTGGTGTTTTCCTCCGCAAACAGACAGTCAGACGCGCTAGGTGTATGCTACCACTCTATATGTGTAGTGCGATTCCATCCTCTAAATTAAGCACTCAGCAAATTGGCAAACTCGGCGAATTGCTCGTTCAATATCGTTTGCTCTCAATTGGAGTTGAATCTGCCCAGCTTACTACTGATTCCGGTATAGATCTGGTGGCGTACTCGCATAGCCGAAAGGAAGCAATTACGATTCAGGTTAAAACTAATCTCAAGCCAAAACCAGGTGGTGGCAAAGGCAAACCTGCCCTCGACTGGTGGCTTCCTGATAACTCACCTGCTGAACTATTTGCCCTCGTTGATATATCTGAAAATCGTATCTGGGTATTCACGCGGGATGAAATGAAAGCGAAAGCGCAACAACAACCAGAAGGGCGGCTTCATTTTTACATCCATACCGACCCGAATGTTAAGCGCCGCAAAGATTCTCTAGCTACTACGTTGCAAGAGTTTGAGGAGTTCCTTCTTGAAAATCGTACCTGTACTTTGTTCTAAACTGGTTCCCGCATCTAACCCTGCGACTAATAACTGTTACGCGAGGGATCGCAATGGCTACTATTGATTATTCCGGATACTGGACTGGAAAGATTGAAGGCACCAATCATGGTGGACTGACAATCGACATTCAGCAGGAAGGCGAAAAAGTTACTGGATTGGCAAAGCTCCAGGAACCCTCATTAGGACAGTACGAGTATCTCATTCGAGGGACCGCCGGAGACAATCTGTCTCTTCACTTAGTTCCAGGACGGCAGTCGGGCGGAATGACGCTAGGTATTGTTCAAGTCGTTTGCTCGATTAATGCGGAAGGAGTTCTAAAGGGAAGATGGAAATCCGATGTCGGGACAGAAGGCATATTCACCGCAAATCGTTTCGATTCTGGAAAACTACAAAAAGATCTCCCTAACAGTAACTCGGTGTTTCTCGTTCACGGACATGATGAGGGCGCAAAACACTCAGTCGCAAGATTTATTGAACAACTTGGTGTTACCCCTGTAATTCTTCAAGAGCAGCTCAACCGGGGAATGACGATTATAGAGAAGTTTGAGGATTTCGCTGCGCGTGCTGGGTTCGCGGTGATTTTAATGACTCCTGATGACTTTGGTTATCCGGTTGGAAAAGAAGAGGAGAAAAAACATAGACCTCGTCAGAATGTTGTTCTTGAGCTTGGCTACTTCGCTGCATGTCTTGGGCGCAGCAAAACATTTGTCTTAACAAAAGGAGACATCGAAATGCCTTCCGACGTTCTTGGTCTCGTCTATGCGTCTATGGACAACAATGAGGGCTGGAAGATAAGACTCGCGAGAGAGCTGAAGGCTGCAGGCTTTAACATCGATCTCAATCGTGTAATCGAATGATTTGGCGCGTTCAGAGTTGCGGTGAAAATTGGCCCCCGAAGCGCTCTCGAAGTCATTTAGGGATGAGGATCTTCGGCTTACCTTTACGTTAGGCACTCCCATGGCTTCTGATCTTCGTGCTGCCTTACCTTTACTTATGCCTAAAGCAATAGCATGGGCTGAGTCTCAGTTCTCATTTATCGCAGAGGTAGGGCAACCGATTAGTGGCTTTCTACTTGCCGTAGCAGGGAGTGTTGGCGTATTGCACCCGGAGCTTATTCGTATCGCCGAAGTCCCCCACCTTCCACTACCCGAAGACCCTGAACTTAGGAAGGCTGCACTCGCCGCAGGACTCCTTGGCCCAGGCATGGTTGGTTTAACATTTGGTTATGGAGTCTACGTTTGTCACGGGCATAAAGATGTCAGGCTGCTATCCCATGAATTTCGGCATGTTCATCAGTATGAACATGCTGGCTCCATCGCATCCTTTTTGCCCATTTACCTAGAGCAAATAGCTACTTTCGGCTATAACAATGCGCCGCTTGAAGTAGATGCTCGGGCGCATGAAAGGCGTCATGCCTAATCCGGTTTTCAACCGGACCTGCGCGAAAAGCTGCGCAGGCTTGTGAATTCAAACGTTAGCCTACAAAAAGGGAATGTCGTGAGGATTTTGGTCGAGACTGAAATACATCAAGCAATAGATCGCTGCAAACCATCGAAGGTTGCAGTTGCATATATCGGCGCTGACTGGAACACATTCATTCCGGATGCGCATCGCTTGGACGCGATAATCGTTTCGCCGACCTTCGGTAGCAATCCCTGGGCAATCACAGACCTCGTAAAACAAATTGGGTGGGACAAGGTCTTCTTCCTTGACGAGCTACATGCAAAGATGTATGTCGGAAATGGGTCTGCTGTTATTGGAAGCGCCAATCTCACGCGCAATGGGCTTAGCGGAGAAGGATTGGTCGAGCTATGCGTAGAGGTTAATGCCGACGAAAGCCTCAGGAAACTAGAAGAAATCTTCTATGACCTGAAGGGGCGAGCTCAAAAGCAGTACCCAACGACAGCGTCGAAGAAGGCGCGATTGAAAGAGCTAGAGAAAAGTCGGGGAGCGGCGATAGCTAATCGGATAGTTCAAAGCGAGAACAGGGCTACGCCATCTCTCGCAGATTTCGAGCCGCTTGGAGAAGACCATTTTTATGTTCTTTGGTACCAGCCCGCTTCTTGCGAGTATTCTGACGACGTAAAGGCCATACGGTCCTTAATGAGGGATGAAATTCACTTCGCCAGAGCAGACAAAGTGGAAAAGAACAAGTGGGCACTCGTATGGCGTATTACGGGTTCGTTTATGCCTCACAAGACTAAAAAGCCATACTGGCTGTACATTCACGAGGTCTTTGAGAATGGCGTAATTGACGAAGGGTACGAATATCCCAAGTGCACCATTCAAAGAAAAGATTTGGAAGTGCCGATTCCTCCTTTTGAAATAACGAGCGATGTGTCGGCGGTATTTAAAAGTGCCGTTCAGGAGAATGAAATAGCAGAGCGCCTAATTCAACGTGACAGGGTTTTTAATCTTGCATATTCGCTAAAGGGTATGCCGCTACTTATAAGTAGAATGAAGGAATATATGGCTAACAAGGCAAACGCGGCCGACGCAAAAAAGCGGCGAGACTGATTTGCGACGTTAGGCCTCTTTGGAGATACCGTGGGCCCCATAGCGCTGTTTGACAAGTCCTTCTTGCAGTCGCTCACTGTCGATGAGTCCGTATGGTTTGATCACTTCTTCTTGCCGGTTGTCTCTCCACTTTTCTTCGTCGAGACGCTGGCCGATCTGGCCAAACAAGGCACAGACGGTTCGAGGTCTCCCGAGGACGAAGTTCGAATCATCGCAGACAAAACGCCCGTCCAATCTGGCGCTCCATGCGTGCATCACTCGCAGATATGCATCTCGAATCTACTCGGGCAGCAAGCGCCGCACCTTGGTCAAATTCCAGTCGCCGGTGGGCGCCCAGTGCGTGGCGCCGATGGGAAGCCTGGCGTTGTGTTCGAGAAATCGCCCGAAGCCGAGGCTTTTGCCCGATGGCAGCGCGGTCGATTCCATGAGGTCGAGCACGACATTGCATCAAACTGGCGGGCGATGCTCTCTGAACTCAACCTATCAGAGGTAGCCCAGCGAATGCGTGCCCTGGGGATCACACCGCAGACCTGCAAGAGTGTCGAGGAAGCCTACGGCATCGCGGCAAGGCTGGTGCATTCGCGATACGAGTCACAACAGCAACTCGGATTATTGTTTTCTTTTGTTCAGATTCCAGTTCACCTCCAAGCGCGCATAGCGCACCGCTGGTCCGAAGCCGGATTCCCTCCGCTCGCCGAATACGCCGGCTTCGCTGCACACGTGCTGAAGGTAGAGTTGTTCTTTCAGATCGCGCTAGCAGCAAATCTCATTTCGGCAGACCGACCATCCAATCGAGCTGATATCGCCTACCTCTTCTATTTGCCCTTTTGCCATGTCTTCGTATCTGGAGACAAGCTGCACCGGCGCTGTGCGCCGATATTCCTGAGTAAGCAGCAGGACTTTGTCTGGGCGCCCGACCTGAAAGATGACCTGGCGAGGATCAACCGTGAACTGATGTCAACTTCAGAAGAACAACGCCAGGAAGGCTTGCACAAGCTGGCATCTCGTCCCCCTGGCGACGCAAGCACCCTGGTTGTGTCGCTATGGCAAAAGCACGCACCAAGCTCCGATCCCGATGATGCGACTGAACTGACGCTGTCACCCGAGACCGAACGAAAGTTGGTAGAGCATCACAACTCCTTCGCTAAGGCTCCAACCGCACCGGACGTAGCTGATCTGCCAGCCGACGAAATACAAAGCGTTTCGATTGAACGCCTTGTTCCCGCAAAGAAGGGGAGTTGGTGGCTCATTCCCAAGCGGGTCGCAGATGCAGAGGGGCATGAAGAGGCCTAACCCATCGCTCAAGCGCGCAGCCCCTTAGCTCCACGTTGAACGTCTGCTTTCCGAGTCGGTCAACTTCTGTTTTGTGTCGGGAACAGACCAATGCGACCGGCAGAAACGTGCCAGGAAGAGACGGTCGGGCGTCTGCTTCAAAGCAACCATTAAACAGTGATAATATTCATCGACCCGCTCTTAACTAAGTGTCCGTGGAAACGGGGTAGAACCAGGCTTCAAAGTTACAACGAAGAACGGCCCCATGACGCGCTGGGACACCTGCCCCCGGCCGTGTTCCGTGAGCAACTGCTCGCAGGAAAAAATTCTACTTCTGAACTGTCTGCTTGACGGGGGAGTTTACGTTGTGGTGAACTCGGGTTTTCTACTAAATTTCTAAATTCAATATGCGAACAATTAGTCAAGTTGTAGATGACGGTGCTACCACTCCTGAAATCGAAGAAACTTTTGGCAAAATTAAGGATGCATTGAATGCGCCTTTTACGCCAAACTTCTTTAGGGTATGGGCAGTTTCACATGAATCGCTCAAAGGTATCTGGCCGGTGATGAATCATATACTGACGAGTGGACGGGTTGGGCGAGAGTTAAAAGAAATGATCTTTGTTGCAATTTCATCCTTGAAAGAATGTCATTATTGCGAAGCTGCACACCATGCTTTTTGTTTGAATATTGGAATACCCAAGGAACAGATAGAAAGTCTGATTCAGAATCATGGAATCGAATCAGGCGATCCCAAAGAGAAGGCTGCCATTGATTTTGCTGTCAGACTTGCAAAGAATTCACATGCTTCCAGCGAACAAGATTTCCAGGCACTCAGGGGATTAGGGTTCGATGATGAAGAAATTATGGAGATTATTGCCATGTCCGGGATGGCGGTGTTCTACAATCATTTGGCGAATGCAACAAAGATAAATATCGATTCGGGATTTACCAAAATACTTGCAGGTAAGTAATTGATATCTTTGCAACCGTCACTCGTCTTATTTTCCACGCATAAATAATTGAGCTTCCCCCGATAAATAGACTTGGAACGTTGCTTGCCGAAAGTACGACTGGCAGCTATGTGTCAATTGTGTTGAAAAACTCTCTTTTATTTCGAGCGTGGTGTTGGACTAAGAATTGACTTCGAGGATTTCTAGCAGATTTCTCTGATCAATTTGGATGCGGACTGGAAGTTTATCACCCATCTCGCCCTTAAGCGGGTATCAACTCTCCTCCCTGTGCTATCGGAGCCAACCATTTCGCCATTCGTCGTAAATTCTGTGCCGTTGCCGCCAATAGAAACTCATCCTGTGCACCACTGAGTCCGCGTAATCGCAATCGATCAAGTTTCAGGATGCGTTTCATGTGCGCAAACAGCATCTCCACTTTCTTTCTGTCCTTGCGTGATTGTTGGTAGGCAGCAGTCTTGGCGATGTTGCGTGCCACATCACGTGCACTTTCATGAATGCTGCGGACGATCTTGCGAAATGGGGTGTTCGGACAGCAGCGATCTTTCATCAGACAGCCTGCGCAGGCTGGCTGACTTGAGCGATAGATGATCGTGTCGGCTTTCGTAATGTACGAGCGGGGGTTCTTGAGTGGGCGCCAATTGCTGCGCAGCGCATGGCCCTCAGGACATCGATATTCGTTGGCCTTTGCATTCCATTGGAAATCGCTACGCGAAAGGGTCCCGTCATCACGCTCCGTCTTATCCCAAACGGGCACATGGGGTGCAATCCCTTTGTCATTGACCATCCAGTCCAGCATGGACGCAGTGCCATAGGCCGTATCTCCCACCAGGCGCGCAGGTTTCATGTCGAACCGATCTTCCACGCGGTCAACCATGGTCTTGGTCGAATTCACTTCGTCCGTACGGTAGGCTGGAGTGGCTTCTGCATCAACGATGATGCCGGCCTTTAGATCGATCAGATAGTTGGTCGAGTACGCGTAGAAAGCCGGGCCTCCTGGCGCACCAGTCAAGCGTGCTGCCGGGTCAGTCGGTGAGATTGATTTGGGTAAGGTGCCGGTAGGATTGTTTTCATCCAAGGCGATCAGATACTCGCGTACTGCACGCGGTGAGGTTACCGGGTTGCCCCAGTCGATAAATTCATCGCCGGACATGCTGCGCAGACGGTTTGCATCAGCTTTGACAATACTGGCATCCACTGCAAACCCTTCGCCACCTACCAACCCCTCGAACATGCAGCGACGTAGAACCGTTTCAAACAGATGCCGGAATGCATCGCTATCGCGGAACCGGCCATGACGGTTCTTGGAGAAACTGGAGTGATCCGGTACAGCATCTTCCAGACCGAGTCGGCAGAACCAGCGATAGGCCAAGTTTAGATGTACTTCTTCACACAGACGACGTTCTGAGCGGATGCCAAAACTGTAACCGATGATCAGCATCCGGATCATCAGTTCCGGGGCAATGGAGGGTCTGCCGGTATGGCTGTAGAACTCGGCCAGATGTTGGCGCAGATCACTCAGGTCAAGGAAACGATCAATGCCGCGGAGAAGGTGATTCTGGGGAACGTGTTCTTCAAGGTCAAAAGAGTAGAAAAGGCGCTTTTGCTTATCCGTCTGAAACCCAATCATATCAAGGCTCCCAGCTCAATTAGACATGCAAAATTATAACATTCTCAGCATCAAAATTCGACAGAGTTTTTCAACAGAATTTGTCGGTTTCAGTCATTTCATGACCGGCAGCACAAGCAGGCGCTTCTTATCGACAAGTCTACTATGGGGCTACTAACTTAAAACAACAAGGACTTGCATCACTGCAAGCCCTTGTTTTATTGGTGGGCCGTGTCGGATTCGAACCGACGACCTACGGATTAAGAGTCCGCTGCTCTACCAACTGAGCTAACGACCCGGAATAAACCGGAATGTTTGTTCTGAGGCAACCTTGGGGACAAGAACTATCACGCCTTGAAACCCCCGCTGTTGCTTGCCGTACGCTTGTTGTGTTACCGCTATATCCCAAAATAGATACTCTGGATTGTTAGCAACAAGGGGCTGGTCCGGGGGCATTCTATCAAACTTCCCACACTCTCCAAAATTTCCCGCTCCAAGCTAACCCCGGTGCAAGCAAAAGCAATTCCTTTTCTTGCCTTACACCATGCTTGCGAATTCAATTCGTTTTGCAGCGCTTTCCATCTCCGATAAAGAACCACCGCAAGCTTCCTCCCACATAAACTTGTGACGTAATCTATCGCTGACACCGCGCTGGAATTTCCGTGCAACTATTCAAGACAATGAGATATTAATGGACTGTTTTTGACAAGCAGCACACCAAACCAAACTATGTCATTATTATGGGAATTACATTCCTGACTTGAGTTCGCCAACCCACAAAAGGAGAGATAGTGATGAAAATAGATTGGACCCTGGTGATCATGACCACGATAGTCATGGTGACAATATCAAGTTTCGGGCTCTTTAATCGATGGTTCATGGTGATGTAGTCGCTTCAAATATCGACTATTGCCATGCTCGCCAGTACACTTAAAAAAACAGACAGCCCACGACACCTGTTTTAGCAATTGCCGCGTTATTGCTGTCCTGTGCCGTTAGCCTGAAGCATTCAGCATAAATTACAACTGTGCCGCCCAGCGGTCGATCAGTTGGCCAAACCATGCTTTGAGCATATCCCGTTGTTCGTACTTTTTTGTTTTAACATGCGGCACAGCCGACAGTTCTTTTGGCCGGCTTAAATCTTTCCTGCGCGCGCGAGTTTTGCGGACTGCCTTGGAGTGGTAAATGGTGGAGACGAGGAGGATCGAACTCCCGACCTTCGCATTGCGAACGCGACGCTCTCCCAGCTGAGCTACGTCCCCACATGACGACGTATTCTATACACAAAAAACGGCAGCGTAAAATTGACATTGCCGCAGCGGCTGCGGATAATCCTTTGCGTCGGTCTTTGTCCGGCACCGTTGTCGAACACATCTAGCGCTGCAGCCCGATCCCCCGCAGGAATCCGCGATTCAGACAAGAGGATTTCATGAGACTCTCCGGACGATTCAGTTTTGGCCTTGCGGCTGCCACTCTCATTCTTTCCGGCTGCCAGGAAACATCATCCCTGCCCAAGGTGGGTGAACAACTGGTAAAAATAGGCCATGCCGCACCGCTCACTGGCACCCAGGCGCATATCGGAAAGGACAATGAAAATGGAGTCAGGTTGGCAATCGAGGAAGCGAATGCGGCGGGCATCGTCATCGGTGGACAAAAGATCCGTTTCCAGCTTCTGAGCGAGGACGATCAGGCCGATCCGAAGAACGGCACCATCGTCGCGCATAAACTGGCGGATGCGGAAATAAACGGCATGATCGGCCACCTCAATTCCGGCACCACCATTCCGGCATCCCGTGTTTATCATGACGCGGGCATTCCACAGATTTCGCCTTCCGCGACCAATCCCAAATATACCCAGCAAGGTTTCAAGTCAGCGTTCCGCACCATGGCCAATGATGTACAGCAAGGCAGACTGCTGGGTCAATTCGTCACCGGACATCTGGCCGCAAAAAGAATTGCCATCATCGACGATCGCACCGCCTACGGCCAGGGACTTGCCGACGAATTCGAAAAATCGGTCAAGGCCAACGGCGGAGTCATCGTGGCGCGTGAATTCACCACCGATAAATCAACCGATTTTCGCGCGATTCTGACCGCGATCAAAGGCAAGCAGCCCGATGTACTGTTCTTCGGTGGAATGGACCCGCAAGGCGGCCCACTGATGCGGCAGGTCAGATCACTCGGCATCACCGCCCGATTTCTCGGTGGTGACGGCGTCTATACCCCGGAATTCATCAAGTTGGCGGGGAGCGCGGCGGAAGGCGCCTACAGTTCACTGCCCGGTGTTCCACTCGAGAAGATGCCCAGCGGTATCGCCTTTCGCGATAAATACCGAACCAAGTACAGTAGAGAAATCCAGCTCTACGCGCCGTTCTGCTACGATGCGGTCAATATCATGATCGAAGCGATGCGGCGAGCCGATTCGGTGAAACCGGAAAAATACCTGCCGGAGCTGGCAAAAACTGATCACCACGGCGTCACCGCCAGAATCATGTTCGATGAGAAAGGCGATTTGAAAGACGGCGCGATTACATTTTATCAAGTAAGAAACGGCAAATGGGAAGTAACGGAAACGCTATCCAGTATGCCGACCGCATCTGTACCCACCGCAGCCACACCAGTCGCGGATGAACAGAGCTAAGACTCTTGGGGCATCCGGGAATACTCTTGTGAAACCCGGTTCAACTCACCCTCTCCCTGATTAACCCCGTGGATATTTTCCTTCAGCAGATCATCAACGGCCTGGTTCTGGGCAGCATCTATGCGCTGGTTGCGCTCGGCTACACCATGGTCTACGGTATCCTCGGGCTGATCAATTTCGCCCACGGTGAAGTCGTGATGATCGGCGCAATGGTGGCGCTGGCGGCGATTCACGCCTTGACTGGCACTCCTCTGCCGGGGCCGGTTATCGTGCTGATGGGTCTGCTGATCGCCATTCCTGCCTGCATGCTGCTGGGATACGGAATCGAACGCGTTGCCTATCGGCCGTTGCGCAATGCCCCGCGTCTGGCGCCGCTGATTACCGCGATTGGCGTGTCGATCGTGCTGCAGAACCTCGCCATGATCATCTGGGGACGGCAATACATTGCCTTCCCGCCGCTGCTGCCGAACGATGCTTATGTCATTGCCGGCGCAAGCATCACCCTCCTGCAGATTTTCATTTTCCTGCTGGCGATGGCAATCATGGCGGGGTTGATTTTTCTGGTGAAAAAAACCCGACTGGGGCGCGCCATGCGCGCCACCGCGCAAAACCCTGAAGTGGCGGGGCTGATGGGAGTGAATGTCAACAGCGTCATTTCCGCTACCTTCATCATCGGCTCGGCACTGGCCGCCGTGGCAGGACTGATGGTCGGCGCTTACTACGGCCTGGCGCATTATTACATGGGCTTTCTGCTGGGACTGAAAGCATTCTCCGCCGCGGTTCTCGGCGGCATCGGCAATCTCGGCGGCGCCATGCTGGGAGGATTGCTGCTGGGGGTGATCGAAAGTCTGGGCGCGGGTTACATCGGACCACTTACCGGCGGCGTTCTCGGCAGCCATTATCAGGATGTATTCGCATTTTTCGTACTGATCCTGGTGTTGGTGTTCCGTCCCTCCGGATTGCTTGGCGAACGCACGACCGAGCGGGCATAGCATGAATGATCTGCTGACCCACTGGCGCAAATTCAAACGCGAGCCATATGCCGTGTGGCTGGGATTCGCACTGATCGGCGCCGCGCTGGTGCTGCTGCCTTTTGTCACCGATGCGGCGCTGGGCCGTTCCTGGGTACGAATACTCGACCACACCCTGCTCTACATCATGCTGGCGCTGGGACTCAATATCGTGGTGGGTTTTGCCGGCCTGCTGGATCTGGGCTATATCGCGTTTTTTGCCGTCGGCGCTTATCTGTATGCCTTGCTGGCCTCGCCGCATTTCGGTCTGCATCTGCCATTCTGGACGCTGCTGCCGCTGGGCGCATTGGTCGCCTGCATGTTCGGGGTATTACTGGGCGCACCGACGCTGCGTCTGCGCGGCGATTATCTCGCCATCGTCACACTGGGTTTCGGCGAAATCATCCGCATTTTTCTCAACAATCTGAATGCGCCGGTCAATATCACCAACGGCCCGCAAGGGGTGAACATGATCGACCCGATCATGCTGGGCGAATTTTCCCTCAGCCGCACTCACCAGTTCCTGGGCATTACCTTCTCTTCGGTGCACAACTACTATTATCTGTTTCTGGCATTGGCACTGCTGATCATATTCATTTCCATCCGCCTGGAAAATTCGCGCATCGGCCGCGCCTGGGTGGCGGTGCGAGAAGATGAAGTAGCAGCGCAGGCGATGGGCATCAACACCCGCAACGTCAAGCTGCTGGCATTCGCCATGGGCGCAAGCTTCGGCGGCGTTTCCGGCGGCCTGTTCGCAGGCTTTCAGGGATTCGTCAGTCCGGAAAGTTTTCACCTGACGGAGTCGATCATGATTCTGTGCATGGTGGTGCTGGGCGGCATGGGCCATATTCCCGGCGTGATCCTCGGTGCGGTGCTGCTGTCGATACTGCCGGAAGCGCTGCGCTATATCGGGCCGCTGGAGGAGGCGCTGTTCGGGCGCGTGATTGTCGATCCATCCGATTTGCGCCTGCTGCTGCTTGGTCTGGCGATGGTGCTGATCATGCTGCTGCGCCCGGCAGGCCTGTGGCCCTCGCCGGTACGACGGCGGGAATTTGCCAGCCATGATTAACGCAATGCCGCTGCCTGCTGAAGCCGACCTGCTGCTGCAGGCTGCCGGCATCAGCAAGCATTTCGGCGGACTGGCGGCGCTGACAGATGTGTCACTCACCATCCGCCGCAACGAAATCTATGGTCTGATCGGCCCCAATGGCGCCGGCAAGACCACGCTATTCAATCTGCTCACCGGCCTCTATCGCACCGATGTCGGTACGATCTCGTTTGATGGTAGCAGCCTCACCGGCAAGAAACCCCACGAAGTGGCGCAAGCCGGCATCGCCCGTACTTTCCAGAACATCCGCCTGTTCGCCAACATGACCGCACTGGAGAACGTGATGGTGGGAAGAAATGTGCGCACCCATGCCGGCGTATTCGGCGCGATCCTGCGCGACCAAAAAACCCGTGCCGAAGAAAGCGCGATCAGGCAGCACGCAAAAGAACTGCTCGACTACACCGGCGTCGGTCATCACGCACAGATGCTGGCGAAAAATCTGTCGTACGGCGATCAGCGCCGCCTGGAAATTGCGCGCGCACTTGCCACCGAACCGAAACTGCTGGCATTGGACGAACCTGCGGCCGGCATGAATGCGACCGAAACCGCCGCGCTGAGACAACTGCTTGAGAACATACGCCGCGACGGCGTGACGATCCTGCTGATCGAGCATGACGTGAAACTGGTGATGGGGTTGTGCGATCGGGTGGCGGTGCTGGATTACGGCAAGAAAATTGCGGAAGGTGTTCCCGTCGAAGTGCAACGCAATCCCGCAGTGATCGAAGCCTACCTGGGCGGAGCCATGGCATGAACCTGCTGGAAGTGCGCGGCCTGAAGGTTTCCTACGGTGGCATCAATGCAGTCAAGGGCATCGATCTGGAAATCCGCGAAGGTGAACTGGTCGCGCTGATCGGTGCCAACGGCGCGGGAAAATCCACCACGCTGCGCGCGCTGGCCGGACTGGAACGCCCGGCGGGAGGGACAATTCACTATCAGGGACATTCCATCAGCCACCAGCCTACGCATCAACTGGTCAGGAAAGGTCTGGTGCTGGTGCCGGAAGGGCGCGGAATTTTCGGGAGGCTGACGGTGGAAGAAAACCTGCACATGGGCGCTTATTGCCGCGACGATACGGCAGAGATAGCAGCCGACATGCAACGAGTTTATGCGCGCTTCCCGCGCTTGCAGGAACGCAGCCATCAGGCGGCCGGAACCCTGTCGGGCGGCGAACAACAGATGCTCGCCATCGGTCGCGCATTGATGTCGCGCCCGCGGTTGTTGCTATTGGACGAACCCAGCATGGGACTGGCGCCACTGATGGTGCAGAAGATTTTTGAAACCATCCGCGCCATCGCAGCGGAAGGCGTCACCATCCTGCTGGTGGAACAGAATGCCAAACTCGCGCTGGAAACAAGCCATCGCGGTTATGTGCTGGAGAGCGGCCTGATCACGTTGCACGATGAGGCAAAAGCGTTGCTGAGCAACGAGAAGGTGCGGCACGCCTATCTGGGGGAGTGAAGGTCTGCACCCACCAGGGCATCAGTGCCCGCAACTCACAGCCCCGGACGTGAATGGCAAGCTGATCCCGCAACTGGCAACACTCAACCGCGACGAGATCACCATATTCGGAGAATTCAGGTTTGGCAACACGTCTACGGGCGTCCTCAACGTATCGAGGACAAGCAAACCATTAGTCAAGCTTGGGGCAGCAACCAGAGTGGTGGTGCCAACCGCCTGTGTTGCAACCGTAGCGATAGCTCCCACCGCAGCCGGGTTACCGGTCACCGGCGATTCGGTGACCGTAAGCACGCCGTCGACATAAGTGATGACATAGTTGCTTGCGGCAAAAGTTCCGTTTCTGGCATTGCTGGGCATGATCGGATAACCGGCAATAGCAGCGGCGGCAGCCGCACCGGTACTGGTCAGCGTAACTCTACTGATAGTTTCGCCGCCCTGCAAACCAGTGGATGTGAATTCTGTTCCGGCAAAAATCAGGCTATTGCCAAAAATCTTGCTGGCGTTGTTGGCCGTGATGGTTAAACTGGCCGACGTGATGTTGGCCGTGAGCGGCGTAGTCACTCCGCCAATCTGGTAATTACCCGCATCGGTGCTACCCAACGTCAGGCCACCCAGGGTTGCCGTCACGCTCTTGCCCGTGCCCACGTTCTTGTTCGCAAATGTCCCGCTGGTAACCGCGCCGCTCACCGTCACCGCGTCGCCCGCCAGGATGCCACTCAGTGTCGGCGTGCCCGTTAGCGTCGCGACCGTCGTCGCGTCATAAACTTTATCTGATGCGGTAACCCCGTTAACCGTGAGACTTGCTGGTGTGATATTGACAGTCTGCGTGCCGCCAGTGAAGGTGTAGTTGCTCGCCAACCCGCTGCCGCTAACCAGCGTGAGACCAGTCGTGTTCACAGCCTTGCCGGTGCCGACATGCTTGTCCGCCAGCGTGCCGCTGCCACTGAGACCAAGCGTCTCGCTGCCAACCAGCGATCCAAAGCTGAAGATACTCGCCGCCACGTCCCTAGTCGTGTCATAGATGCGGGTGCCGCTCAAACTGACAGCATAGGGGCTGACGGTGATCGCTCCCGATGAACTAAATGCTGTTCCATAACCGGTCAAGCTGGACAGCGTGCCAGCCGCAACAGTTACCGCATAGGGTGAGCCAGTAACGTTGGCAGAAGCCGCAGCGCCTGCCGAGGTCACGGCGGCTGCGCCGCTGAGCAGGCTGGAGAGAGCAACACTGCTGTCGGCGATGATCGCTCCACCATAAGTATTGCTATTGGCACCACTGACCGTATACATGCCCGGCAGGCTGGCCGTTACATTATCGCCGTAGGTCTTGGTCAGACTACCGGAGGTAAACGTGAGAGTCTGCGTTGTGCCAAACAGATAACGGTTGCCGGTCTGAGCAATGCCCGCTGGGGGGTTGCCCGCATAGCTCTGATTCCAGAGCGCGAGGTTGCCGCTCGCCAGCCCGCCAAAAGTGTCAGTGGCAGGATTGCTGCTGTACACCAGCCAGCGGCCTGTGCCCGGCGTCAGCGCAGAACTGCCAGCGTTATTGATGAAGTTGCCGCCCGCCGCCAGTACGATCGCATTACCGCTACCGCTGGCGGTGATACTCCCGGCCAGCGTGAGATCACCCGTGAGTGTGCGCGCCGTGAGCGTGCCCAGGCTCGATGTTGCCAGTGTCAGCGCATTGGCATCGATCAGCGAAATCGCGCCTCCGCTTGTAACCTGGACGGTGCCAAAGTTGTTCGCGGTGTTGTTGAGGTTTGCGTTGCTCGTACCCATGTCGAGCGTCAATGTTCCTGCGGTCGCGGTTACCGGGCCAGAGAGCGTCAATGTCTGCCCTGCCGCCGTCATCTGCAGCGTCCCGCCGCCAGCCCCTCCCAGCGTCAAGAGAGCGTCAATGTCTGCCCTGCCGCCGTCATCTGCAGCGTCCCGCCGCCAGCCCCTCCCAGCGTCAGCGCCCGGTTGCTGTTGGTAGTGTTACCGGTGTATAAAAGTGTCGCCGCCGTTACGCTGCCCAGCGCGATGCCCGGTGTCCCGGCACCCGTGCCCAGCGAACTGCTCGTTCCTGAGTCAGCCAAGGCCGCCACGCTGGTGGTTCCTGCATTAAGCGTCACCGCCCCGCTAAAGCTGTTGGCCGCATTGCTCAGCGTCAGTATGCCTGATCCATTCTTGATCACACCCACCGAACCTGCCAGCACTGCATTGACCGTTCCGGTTTGCAAGTCATAGTCCGTTGTGCTCGTGAGCGTGCCGTTCTGAATCGTACCGCCGGTCAGTTGCACCCCGGCTACCGTGTCGGTATGTCCGCCCAGATCAAGCACGCCCCCGCTTACCGCCAGCGTGCTGCTATCGGCCAATGTATTGGTCGCGTGCCCCAGCGTCAACGTGCCCGCGCTCACCGTCGTCAGGCCGGTATACCCGTTGGCGCCAGAGAGCGTGAGCATGCCGGAACCGGCCTTGGTGAACGAGCCAGTCGTGGCGGCGCTGGCACCCGACATTGTCAAGTTGGTTGCCGCTGTTGTTATATCAATCGACGACGTGGTGCCATTGGCCAAGGTGAAGGCTCGGTCCGTCGAGACATTTCCACCTGTGTATCGCAACATGCCGCCATTTAGCACCAGATTGGCGGCCGCGGCGGCCGACTGCCCGATGCTGCTGGAGTTTCCTCCATTGGCCAAGGCACCCACGCTCAGCACTCCGGCGCTGATCGTCGTCGCCCCTGTATAGGTGTTCGCACCAGAAAGCATCCAGATTCCCCCGTCATTTTTCGTGAGCGTGCCTGCGCCGGTGGTGATGGTGCCGCTGATCGCGCCGTTGCCAGCGCCTGCCAGCGTCAAGTTGGTGTTGCTGCCGGTCACCGCATTGGACGCATTCAGCGTCAGCGTGCCAGCCGTCGAGCCGATCGACGCATTACCCGCCAGCGTCACTGTGCCGCCCCAGATGTTAGCCCCGCTGAGATTACGCAACGCCCCGCTGCCGCCCACTCCCGTGCCGATGATGCTCAGCGCCTCCGCCCCCATCGTGATGTTGCCTTGCAGTTCCAGTGTCGCGTTATTAGCCACCGTCACTCCCCCGGCCGTCGTACCCAGTGCATTGGCGTGGCCTGCTTGCAATGTGCCGACGCTGATCGTCGTGGCGCCTGTGTAGCTGTTATTACCTGAGAGTGCCAAAACGCCAACACCCGTCTTGGTCAGCGTCGAAGCCCCTGTTTCACCCACCACGCCGGATAGAGACAATTGGGTCCCGCCCACCGAGAAAACGCCTGCCGTGGTCAGGGTCACCGTCCCTGCCAGACTGCTCGCACCGATGGAAGTTGCCAAGGTTGCACCGTTTTGCAGGATCACTGCTTCGGTCGTGTTGTAGGCAACACCCTGCAAATCCAGTGTGGCGCCATTCGCCACTGTCGTGCCTTGCGCATTTGTGCCGAGGGCGTTGTCGGCTGTAACCGCCAGCGTACCGGTGCTCACCGTCGTCAGGCCGGTATAGCTGTTATTGCCCGTGAGCGTAAAGCTGCCATTGCCGGTCTTGGTCAGGCTGCCGCCGATGCCGCTGATTACGCCGTCATACTGTGTATTCGTAGCATTTCCAGTCGTCAGCCTGAAACTCTGCAGATCAACGAACGTGGTCGCCGCGGCGTCTGCCAGTGAACTGATCGTGGCATTGCCGGCGAGTTTCATCGTCACGTTATTCGTGGAAATGTCGACCGCCTCCGTGTAGGTAGTGCCGGTTCCGACGGTCACCGTACCGCCGCTCGCGGCGACGTTGATGCCATCCTGGATGCGTGACCAGATCCGGTTGTCCCCGCTGGTCATGACCGAGCGGTCGAAGGTGTTCGCAGAAAAGATCGTGGCAATCTGGCCGGCACCGTTGTTGTCGAAGAGTTGCGCCTCGTTGTTGACGAAGGTGTTACCGCTGATCGTTACGTTGGTCGGTTTCTTGGTGCCGCTGCCGACACGGATGGCATAGGTGACGGCGCCGTCAGAAGTATTGCCGTTATTGCTGATCGTGTTGTTCTGGATTGCGATGTTGTTCACGTCGTAATAGACGAAGATCGCACCGTCCTGGCTTTGGCTGTTGCTGACCTGGTTGCCGCTGACCGTCACGTTGCTGGTGTAAACCGTGATGCCGTCACTGGCGGTATTGTCCACGACGTTGTCGATGATCGACCCGCCAGACCTGGCAACATCGCCGCCGCCGCTGTCGCCCAGCTTGATGCCTTCTTTGATGAGCACGTCGTGGACGTAATTGCCTTCAATGGTTGTATTGGTCGAACCGTAGACATAGATGGCTGCGTTGACCGAACTGTTGTCGTGCACCTCGTTGAAACGGATCGTGCCGTTGGTCGAATCGGCAATGTTCAGACCGTCGCCGACGGTATCGTAGACGCGGTTGTATTCAAGGATCGCGCTGGTGGAATTGCGGATCTGGACACCTTCGTCACCGGGGCCGACTGAATGATGGATCAGGTTGTAGCGCACCGTCGGGTTCAAAATTGCAACCACGGACTCAATCAGATCGCCGGTACCATTGCGGAACTCGAAGCCGTCGATCGTTACGTTGTTGCCGCCGATCCGCAGCAAGGTCGCAAGCGCATTGCCGCCATCCACGATGGTCTCGGCGGCGCTTCCGGCGGTGCGCAGCGCTGCTGGGAGCGGCGGCACCGGAAGCGGCGGCGCCGCATTGCGCGGATCGATGCCGTACTGCGCGCCGCGCAGGATCAGAGGTTTATTGACATCGAGCCGCGTGCTGAGCGTGTAGGTTCCGGCGGCGACATTCACGGTACCGCCGCTGGCAGCCACGTCAATGCCGTCCTGAATCTGGCCCGGCGCGGTCACGTTCACCGTGGTGGCCACCGTGCCGGTCACGGTGTTCGTCACGTTCGCGTTCAAATTCACCGTCGCGGCATTCAGCGTGGTCGTGCCGCTGGCAGTCACCGTTCCGTTCACCGTTACATTCTGCGCGCTGACCGTGAGCGCGCCAAGGCTTGTGCCGCCACCGATCGCGCCATCAAAGACGATGCTGCCGGTGCCGGCCGTGACGCCAAGGTTAAAACCCCCATTGATGGCGCCAGCCAGAGTCAGCGTCGTGGCATCAGCCACCGTAATCGCGCTGGCTGCCTGCAGGGTGATGGCTCCGGCAAAGCTGCTGGGTCCCGTGCTAGTTGCCAGAGTGCCGCCATTGAGCGTGAGTCCTTCGGTAGTGCTGTAGGCCACGTTCCGCAGATCCAATGTGGCGCCCGATGCCACCGTCGTGCCCGCCGCGTTTGTACCGAGAGCATTATTGACCGTTACCGCCAGCGTGCCCGTCGTGATGCTCGTCGCACCCGCATAGCTATTCGCCACGCCCAACGTCAGCGTGCCTGCGTCATCCTTGGTCAGTCCGCCCGTACCGCTGAGCGCCGTGGTAGTAATCGCAGTGTTGCCCGCACCACCCACCGTCAGCAAGAGTCCGCCGTTGCCGATCCCGCCGGTTAGCGCCAAGCTGTTCAAATCCGTATTGATCCGCGATGCACTGCCCTGGCTGATCGCCCCGCTCCAAGTGTTGGCGCCACTGATGCTGCGCAGCGCACCGCCACTGCTCACGCCCGTGCCATTCAATGTGAGTGCGTTCGCTACCGTGATGCCGCCTTGTATTTGCACCGCCGCTCCGTCCGCCACCGCCACCGTGCCGCTACCCGCCGCTGCCGCATTCCGCAGATCGAGTACTCCCACGTTCACATCCGTCGTACCTGTATACGTATTCGCTCCAAACAGCGTCCACGTGCCGCTACCAATCTTAGTCACGGTGCCTGCACCCGTGCCAATGATGCTGGCCAGACTGCTGGCGCTGTTGGTGCCGCCCAGCGTTAGCCCAAATCCGGAGCCAGTAATCGTGCCGGTATTGGAAAGAATCAGGTTCCCGTTGCTCGCCACAATGCTGCTGGCGCTGCTCAGCGCAATCAACCCGCTATAAGTCGCCGCCGTCGCCGAGCTGTTGCTCAATGCCCCACCGCTGGCAATACCTGTTCCATTCAGCGTCAGTGCCTCTGCCGTACCCAGCGTGAACCCGTTCAAGTCGAGCGTTGCGCCAGCCGTGACAACCGTGCCCGCCCCCGTGGTGCCCAGCGGCGTGTTGGTCGCACCGCCTCCCGCACCCAACTTCAACGTCCCTTCATTGATTGTCGTCAAACCGCTATAAGTGTTTTCTCCGGAAAGCGTCAGCATGCCCGCGCCATCTTTCGTCAGCGTGCCGCTGCCCGTCGTGATCGTGCCGCTGATCGCACCATTACCTGCCCCTGCAAAGGTCAGGTTCTTGTTGGTCGCTGTCACCGCATTGGCCGCACTGAGCGTGAGCGTGCCCGCCGTCGAGCCGATCGTCGCATGATCGGCCAGCGTCACCGTGCCGCCCCAAATGTTATTGTTGCTTACATTCAGCAGCGCCCCCATACCGCCTATGCCCATACCCGTGAGGCTCAGTGTCTCAGCCCCGACCGTGATGCCGCCTTGCAATTCCAGTGCCGCGCCATTGGCCACCGTCACCCCACCGGCTGCGTTACCCGCTGCTGCACCGTTTTGCAGGCTAAGCACCCCCACGTTCACATTGGTCGCGCCCGTGTAGCTGTTCGCGCCGGAGAGGGTGAAAGTGCCCGTGCCCTGTTTGGTGATTCCACCACCAATACCGCTAATCACCCCGGCAAAAGTCGTGCTGCTTGCATCCCCCGTAGTCAAAGTATTGGATCCCAAGACCACTTGCGTACCAGGCGTACCAGCAATGCCTGCTAGCGACCCGATTGTCTCGTTGCTATCCAGCCGCAGAATCCCAAATCTTGTAACGGTAGAAATTATCGAACTGCTCAGTTGTACTGCGCCTGCGTTTGCGATTGCCGCGCCACCCGATAACCGCAACGTTCCTGCGGTCACATTTGTCAGACCGGTATAAGCGTTGATCCCTGAGAGTAGCAGCGTGCCAGTCAAGCCCTTGGTTAACGTACCGCTGCCCACAATACTCCCGGCATAGTTCGTCGTATTGCCCGTTTCGATCGTTCCCCCGCCTGCCAGCAAATCGATACCCCGGTTGGCATTTAACGTAACGGCAGAAACACTTCGAACTTCTAATATGCCGTTATTAAAAGTTAAATGTCCGGGCGTCGGCGTTCCCGGAGCCGTTCCCAGCCCGGCATCCGCTCCGATAACCAGTTTGCCGCCATTGATCGTTGTTGCCCCAGTGTAGGTGTTGCTTCCCCCAAACGTCAGTACGCCCGTGCCGATTTTGGTCAGTGTGCCCGCCCCGGTTATAGTCCCGCCATAGTTCATATCTACAGCAATCGCAGACATGTCGAATGTTCCGCCGACTCCCGTCAAGTCAATGCCGCGGTTCATATCCAGCTCGAAGCTGTCCGTGGCGGCCAATGTGCCGCCGTTCAAGGTCAGATACCCCGGCGTCTCTGTTATCGGTGCTATGCCTAGATTGCTATCTTCACTGATCGAGAGTTTGCCGCCGCCGATCGTTGTCGCCCCGGTGTAGGTATTAGTACCAGAAAGCGTGAGCGTACCGGTGCCAGCCTGAGTCAAACCGGCGCTTCCATAGATCGCGGCACTGACCGTAGCAGTAGAGTTCCCGCCGCTCCCCTGCGTGAAGACGATGCCTTCAGCGCCCCCGAAGGCCAGGGTTCCAGTCGCTCCAGAAATCCCGGCGCCGGTCGCGGTGGTCAGTACGCCCGCCTGGCCGGATCCAGTGCCCACGGTCAGGGCGAATCCGTTCGTGTTCAGGGTGCTGTTGTCGCTGATGAGGAGCGAGTTAATCGTTTTCGTGCCTGAAAGAATTAAACTTGGAGAGCTGGCACTGAGCTTGACGTTGTCCGTGGAGGCAGCGGTGTTGATATCGCCGGTGTAGTAACTACTGTACGCGATAAGATTGTTCACGTTGGTGGTCGCCCAATCCGCGCCGTTGACAATGGCATAAGGCAGGATATTGTTGGTCGGCGTGGGCGTCGAGGTGAAGATCATCTGATTCGCGCTACTGTCCAGAGGTACGTTCGTGCCGATGAAATTGACGGTGCCGCCGGCGCTGCGCGTCAGGCCGGCACTGGTGAGAGCTACAGTCCCGTCATTCTTCACCAGTTCGACGGTGGAGAAGCCAGCGCCCAGCGTGAGGGCGCCAATCGTTTCTACCGTGAGCGCAGTGCCGCCGATGAATTTGAACGCACCGCCGTTAAGCGTGAGACCCGCGGTGCCAATACGGCCTGAGGCGATGTTGGTCGAGTTGTCGAGTGTCAGCCTGCCGCCCCCGTTGACCGTGAAACCGCTGGATGAAGCGGCCGCGCCGCTGGCCCCGCTGAACATGAGCGTGCCGGCGTCGATCGTGGTTGCGCCGCTGTAGGTGTTCGCGCTGTTTAGGGTCAGCGTGCCGGAACCCTGCTTGGTCAAGCCGCCCGTGCCGCTGATCACGCCGCCGGTCTGGTTGCCCACCCCGGTGATGTCGATGGTGGTGAGGCCACCGGCGGCGTTACCGGCGTTGATCGTGCCAGATGTTTGCGAGAAAGTCGCGCCACTGATGTTGAGGGCCTTGTTGTTCAGCGTGATGTTGCCATTCACGGTTACGGCTCCGCTACCGTCACGCGCGATGCCGCCGCCGATGATGTCGGCGAAGTTGGCGTCGGCGCCGAGTGCGATCGTGCCGCCGGTGCTGCTGACTGCTCTCGCCGTCACGTCACCTGTGGCTCTAATGGAAATGTTGCCGTTGGCGCTCGTAATACTGCCGCCGCTCTGATTGACTGAACCATTGCTGTACCCTGCCGCAGGAATCGCTGCAGTAGTGGTTTCTGTGCCACGATTCACGCCAGCCAAGAACTGGATGGATCCCGTGCCCACAGTGGAGATCGCACCTGACTGGTGCAGAATGTTATTTCCCGCCCAGAGGCGGATGCTGCCGTTTCCACCCGAGGCGGTGATAGCGCCTGTAATCGTCATGACATCGGTGGCTAAGCTGCCCAGGGCGGCAAGCTCAATATCCCCGCCCACGCTATTGAGGGTTGTATCAACGGTCAGCGGGCTATGAGTCGTGATGTGTATCCCCTCGCTGCCCGCAGTAATCGCGCTACCCGTGATCGTCAACGCACCCGTGTTATCGGCAAACACACCTAGCGGTGTGCCATCTATTTTCAATGTCGAAGATTTGAGAGTCAATGGATTCGCTGAGGAACCGATCGTCTCGCCGGAGTCAACCTGGAGGAGCAAGTTCTTCACCGTAATCCCGCCCGTGTCCGTCGTGATGTTCTTGAAACCCAAAGACACGTTGCCATCCGGATTGGAATCGGTGATGCCTTTTACGCCATCCACGCCGGCAGCGGGAATGTTGACGGAGCCAGTGCTCGAAAGCCTCATGTTCCCGGAGGTGCTGTTAAACGCACCAAGATTGGTAACGGCAATTTTGATGGAGTTGGTGAAGCCCATGCCGGTGGCGGCTTCCAATGCTAAATTGGTAGCAGTAATGGTGTTGGCAGCGGCCGTACTGTCAAGAGCGCCGCCGGTCGCCAGGTGCAATGTGTTGAAACCGGGGTTGAATGATCCCGCAACGCTGATGCCGCCGGTGTTGCTGCTGTTACCAATCTGCAAGGTACCGGCTATGATGCTGTTTGTCACAAAGCTGCTGGCACCGAAATCGATCCGGTTCGTCGCGTTGCTGACTTGAATGCCCGTGCCCGCCGTGAACGGCGCGAGCGTGACTTTGCCGGTGCCCGCGTTGACGGTTCCGGTCAGGTTCAGCGCATCGCCGGTCAGGGTGACCAACCCTGAAGTTGTCGTGATGTTATTCCAGACGGTGAGGCCGCTCGAACCCGTCAGCGTCACCGCACCCGATGATGTCGTGAGCGTGCCGTTGGTTGCCAGTTCGCCGCCGTTGCTGCGGAAATCGATATTGCCCGTACTGGTATTGAAGTTGAATGCAGGTAATGTGAGCAGACCACCTGCAATGGCCGTGATGCTGGTATTGGCACCCAATGTCGGCAATGCCAATGTCAGGTCGTTTGCATCCCGGATCGACACGCTGGCGCCGGTGCTGCTCAGTGTCAGCATGCCGGCGAAATCGTTCGATGCGTTGTCCGCAGTGATCGAGCCTGCGCTGCTGCTGGCCAGCGTGACATTATTACCGGTCACGGTGCCGGTATGGATCTGCGATCCGGTCGTGGTCAATGCCGAGCCTGTACCCATTGTCATGGTTCCGGCGTTGTCGATGGATGCCACCGTTTCATTGTTACCGTTCAGGTTAAACGTCGCGCCACTGTTCACTGCCACTATTGAAGCGTCGGCAATCACGTTCGATGCCCCCAGCGCCAGCGTACCGTTACTAATTGTCGTCGCGCCGGTGTAAGTATTCACGCCCGATAGAATCAGCGTACCCGATCCCACTTTGGTCAGATTCTGGACTCCCCCGCCGATGCTGCCGCTCAGGGTCAGCGTGCCCGTGCCGCCGACGGTGGTGTTCGATGCCAGAATAATTGGACCGCCGTATTGCGCAGTGCCCGTGCCCCGCACCCTGAATTTGCACCGAGGCCAGCGAGTTCAACGCGACGTTATTGATATTCAATGTGCCACCATTGAGCACCAGCGAGGAGGAGGTATGCAGGGCGGCGGCATTCGCCACACTCAACGTGCCGTTATTCACGGTGGTCAGGCCGGTGTAGGTGTTCGCGCCCGCGAGCGTGAACATGCCGCTGCCTTGTTTGGTCAGACCGCCGTCGATGCCGCTGATGACCCCGTCGTACTGTGTGCTCGTTGCATTCCCGGTTGTCAGCCTGAAGTTCTGCAGATCAACGAACGTAGTCACTGCGCTGTCTGCCAGCGAATCGATCGCCGTGTTGCCGGCGAGTTTCATCGTCACATTGTTCGTGGAGATATCGACATTTTCCGAGTATGTACCAGCGGCGACGTTGACCGTGCCACTGATGGCAATCGCGTTGATCGCAGCCTGGATCGCCGCGAATCCATTCCACCCGGAAACACGCAACGCGCCGCCGACATTGAGAATGTCGCCACGCTGCGTACCACTGAACGCAGCCGCATCGACCAGTGCGGCATTTGCGGCACCCCACGCCGAGTACTCAAGCAACGAACCGCCGCCCGAATAACCATTCTCGATGGCCGCAAAGGCGTCCACAAAGGTGTTGCGAGTGTTGCCGCTGACTCCGGTCAGATCTATGTTTGCCAACGTGCGCGAGTCATTCGTCTCAATACCGACCGTGTTGCCGAAGACGGTGTTCGGGCCGACAGTGATTGTGCCTTGGCTGCGGTAGGCATCGGGCGTGAAGATCAAGATACCTACCGCAGGATCGGCGCCGGCGTAGCCATTCCCC
This sequence comes from Nitrosospira sp., assembly GCA_026399575.1. Lineage (GTDB taxonomy): Bacteria > Pseudomonadota > Gammaproteobacteria > Burkholderiales > Nitrosomonadaceae > VFJL01. Next base: position 25,692 of record JAPLQS010000078.1, read on the forward strand.
GATATGGTGTTACCGGTAATGATCGCAGAAGCACCGCGACTGGCCTGGATGCCGTTCTGTGCGATAACCGTGGTCGATCCGTCACCCGTAATGGTATTCCCCGTGATGGTGGCTTCGGAGCCAGCATTGTCGATGACAATGCCACCCTTCTGGTAACCCGTAATCACGTTGTTTTCGATCAGAGCTCGGCCAGTAGTGTTGATGTACGCACGACCAACGAAGATACCTTGACCGCGCCCATTACCACTTAGTGTCGCACTCTCGCGGATATCGATCAGCGCGTTGTCGTGAATGTGGGCATACGCACCGTCACGCACGAAGATGCCAGCGTTAATTTCTGCGACTGGCCCTTTAAGCGCGAAGCCGCTCAGGTTCACACTCGTCGATCCGCTGCCGCCGATCGTGAGGATATTTCGCATTCCGAAAGCATCTGCAGTGAGCGAGGTTGGGGCGACGAATGTCTGGTCCGCGCCCGCTCCCATGAGCGTGAGACTCTTGGTGATTGCAAGTTGCTCCGCATACGTTCCGGCTGCAACGTTCACCACGCCACCCGCAGCGACCGCGTTGATCGCGGGCTGAATCGACATCACTTGCGAACCGCCACCGGCAAGTTGACCCGCACCCACATTAAAGTTCTGTGTCAGCGCCGTACCGCTCCAGCCCTGCACGGTGCTCGAACCGAAGCTGGGAAGGTTGACGGCGTAGTTGAGCGCGTTCTGCGCCGTAGCCTGCATCCAGGTGTATTGCGCGCTGTCAGTCGTGCTCACGTTGCGTACCGCGTAGCTGAAGCCCGGAAGGTTCAGCGCACCGAAATCCTTCGTCGCTGACTCATCCTGCAAGTACAGCGGATTGACCTCATTGAGGAAGTTGCTGGCCGCTACCGTGATGTTGTTCGTCTGCTGGTCATAGCTGCGGTTGGCTTGGTACAGCGCGATGCCGCCCCAGGCGTTGTTACGCGTCGTTGAATTGCTCACGGTGATATTGGCGCTATCGGTCAACTGGATGCCAGCGCCTGCTGTCGTACCGATATTGCCCACCGGCGCACCGTCAGCGGTGACATGATCGATCGTCGCGCGATCGACGCCATTGAGATCGAGTTCGGCCTTGCCCGCGCCGCGGCTGGTTACGTGGGTGATGGTGAAATCATGCAGCCGCGAAGATGGCAATCCACCCGGCGAGACCTTGATGCCATAGTTCGACGCAAGAGCTGCCGAGGGCCCGTAGAGCGTGAAATCGTGCAGCGTGACGTTGTCGGCGCTGACGCTGATGCCGTAGCCTGAAACCGTGCGCGCATCAATTATCGTCTGCGCTTCGCCGATGCCGGCCAACGTCAGACTCTTGCTCACGTTCAATGTTGCAGTCTGCGCGTACGTGCCGGCGGCGATATTCACCGTGCCGCCCCAGACCACGGCATTAACACCGCTCTGAACACTGGCAAGCGGCTTGAGCAGGCTGCCCTGGTTGGACGATAATCCGGTCGTGGCGACGGTCACGTGCGTGCGGTTGGACGATGAATAGCCCTGATCCTGAACAGACCAGCCGCTATTGGCCGTGCTGAGGTTGAGCAGTGCCTGCTGCCATGCCAGAGTCGGTGCTGTGAAATGTGGATTGGGGTAGATCGTGCCGCCATCCAGGAAACCGTTCAGATGCAGATTTAGCCCCCATTCATTGCCGACCGGCCCCTGGCTGTTACCTGCCAGGGTGATTCCGGCACCGTCCGTGTACTGCACCGAGATACCGCTCTTGGTGTTCTCGATCAGATTGCCGGTGACGCTGCCTGTATTGCGGCCATCAATTAGAATGCCGTTGCGGACGTCGTGAATATTGTTGTTCGAGATGGTGAAACCGGTAACGCCATTCATCACCGCGATGCCCCGGCTGATGTTTGATCCCCACGGGTAGGTGAGGTAGGACGAAGTCACCGGACCCGCAATCTCGAATCCGGAGACCGTCACGTTATTGGCGCTGATGGTGATCCCGTTGACCTGGGCAAGATCAGGAACTGCAATTCTGGCGCCCGTCTGACCAGCCAGTGTCAGGTTGGCCTTGTTGAGCGTCACTTGTTCACTGTATGTGCCGGCGGCGACGTTCAGCGTAGAACCGCTGGCGGTGGCGACATCGACACCGTTCTGGATACGAGCGCTGGAGCCGTTGACGTTGACTGTGTTTGCCGTCCCCGAAAGAACTCCACCGGACTTGAGCGTAATGGCCGCATTGAGATCCACGGTAGGCGCATTGAGCGCCAAATTATGCGCGTTAGCATTGGCGCTGGCGTTGACAGCGGTGTCGACCGTCGCCTTGGTGTCGGCCTGTACTGTTACGTTGGTGTTGTTGAGGCTGGCCGCCAGCGATGCGGCATTGATCGTACTCGTAGTACCATCCGTTCCAGCGGCGGCGTTGCTAATGATCGCAAAAGCCGGATCGAGCAACAGGGAGCCAGTTCTGCCATTGAGCGCGCTGGTATCGACAGCGCCGTTAAAACCAAGGTTGTTCTTGCCCGATATCTCTGCGAGCCCCCCGTCACCGGATTGGCTCCCGCCCCTGGCGAAAATTGAACCATAATAGCGAGTCGCATCATTGGCCCACACGATCGCCCTGCCGCCGTTGCCATTGCTGAGCGCATCAGCGTTGATGGTGGCATTCTGATCGACGTAACTGAAACTTGCGTTCTGAATGGCTGCGTTGCTGCCCTGGAAGTCGCCGCCCACCAAGACCGTGCCGCCGCCCGCGTCACCCGCTGCGTTAAGATTCGCCCCGGCAAACAGGCCCACCTTGTCACCCAGCACCTGGATGCTGCCACCCGTCTCGCCCGCGTTCCTGCCGGAGGCATCCAACGTGCCGGATACGCTGACGATGCCTTCGTTGCCACCTGCCAGGCGGATCGCGCCATGGGTGCTGCCGATCGATTGCGCCTGGATGATGCCTTCGTTGTTGACTACGGTTGCGGCCAAATTCCCTTCAGCCTTGGCAGCCAGAATCACTGTGCCGCCGTCGGCCTGGATCAGGTGCCGGTTTTCCACCAAGGCACGCAGGGCTGATTGATCCACTGCCAGATTCACCAGCCGGTCGCCGAAGAAGTCCAAAGTGATCTGCTCACCTGAGCCCAGCGCCACCGTGCCGAGGCGGGCGGTGATGGTGCCTTCGTTGCGTACTTCCGGAGCAAGCAATGCGATATAGCCGCCTTCGGCGGCAGTCAGCGCGCCCTGATTGATCACGGCAGCAGAGGAACCGTTCCTGAGGAAGGTGTATTTGCCGGCGAGGAAATCCGCATCCGACAGACTCATGGTGGAGGCGACCAGACTGCCCACATTCACCTGGGCATTCTGGCTGAAGAATACGCCGTTGGGGTTGAGCAGAAACACCTGGCCGTTGGCGTTGAGTTGGCCGAAGATCTCAGAAGCGCCCGCCGAGGCCACCACCCGGTTGAGTGCTACCGAACTGGCCGAGAGCTGGTGGAAGTTGACCTGGGCGTTGGCGCCGATGTTGAAAGAATCCCAGTTGAGGCTGACGTTCTGGCTGGTCTGGTTGATGTCCAGGCGGCTGTCGCTCTGCACCATGGAGGCGGAACCGACTGCAACTGAACCGCCGCCAGGCAGGGCATTGAGATCCAGTGCATAGGCCGGCTGTACTCCCACCAGAACCATCAGCAGCCGGCTCAGGTAGCGCCGCAGACGCATGGAGAAAATCCGGACATTACTTTGCTTATAGCCGCCGGAGAGCCGATTGCTGGATGGCAGCGATGCTTTGTTTATGAGGTGTTTCGTGTGACCCATCATCTCGGAAGTCATGAATCAGAAACGGATGCTGCTAGCGGTAAAGAGGGGAGTAGCTGTCATGCCGGAAAGCGTGAACCGGAACATGACGAATAACCCAGTGAGCATATTTTCAACCCGGCCAAGATGCAGGTAAATAGAGGCTTTTCCAAATAATTCGTAGGACTTCATCCAGTAAATACGTAGGAAGAATTCCTACACATTCACCGCATGGTTTTTCTTGCCACCAGTAATCAAAATCACTCCCTAAAAAAACTATCCTTTGTCAGTTGTAAAGCATTTGTCATGCCAGACAGGTTGACCCTCCGATGAAATTGGCAAATAGAAGGAAGCGGCCTGAAACCAATGCCATTTCCTGAGTTGGGAGAAAATACTGTCTGCTGCTGGGGAAATCGTGCGGCAGTTCTTGCCGTAGACGGCAAAAACTGGCAATGCATACTGCGGAGGATTTATTCGGAGATTTTCTGGATTTTCTGGAACATGGCGGCAGATACGCTGTGCTTGCCCGCCTTGAAGCTGCTACGGCTAGAAATGCTTGACCACATGCAACCACACCCTGGGACTTTGCTTGGCATTGTCAGCGTCATGGCCATTCATGCTGCGCCCCGGATTGGTGCCGATACGTTGTGCGATGCCGAAACGAACCAGGAAATTTCCGGGCGAACTCCAATTGAGGCCGAGGCCGTAACCGGAAAGCCCGTAGCGGTTTTGGATGTGCGTATTGGTCCCTTGCCAGCCGTCCCACGGATTGCGATGCAAACGAGTTTCGCCATGGTCGAAGAAAGGAGCAATCTGCAGGCTCTGGGTCAGGCTATAGCGCAGCTCCATGTTGAGCAGCATGCTCTCGTCGCCAAAGGCCTCGCCTTGCGGATAGGCACGTACGCCCAGCGGACCGCCAAGGGATATCTTCTCTGAAGAGTCGAGGTTCTTCGAAGCGATCTGACCGGAAAATGACGTGTAAAAAGAAAACTTTTCACTGAGTTTTTGCAGGCGCACCAGCGAGTAGGAAAGTTTCTGGTAGCCACCGTGAGTACGTGCTGTTGTGCTGTCTGAATTACGATCTGCCGTCCATCCATTGAGACTCACATTCCCTGTGGAAAGCGCAAGCCCGAAAGTGTTCAGCCCGCCACCGCCCACAAAATCCTGGCTGTCGCCCTGGATGCCGAATACACCAACATCGATTTTCTTGTCGCTGGTAGGTCCAGTGATGGTGGCGTTGGAAAAATGCCTGTGATCATAGGCTGAGGTACCGTAAAGGCTGAAATCGCGCCGACGAACTATGGGGTACAGGGCGTTTGCACTGGCCACTTGCGCGCTGCCATGAACCTGCAGGGCGGCGAAATCACAGCACAGTTCGTAGCGCATCTCGGAATAAGCGGCACCCATTTTCAACCCCGTAGTGCCAACCGGAGTCAGATAGGCGACACGGCCGTGGCGAACGCCGGAAGAATCCGACACGCGCAGGCTGAGTTGGTCGCCACGGCCGAGCGCATCATTCAGGTTGATCGCCGCACCCACGCGCATTGCGCCGGAAAACTTGTTGCCGTAATTATCGAAATCCACGTGGCCGGACAAGCGCGGACCTTGCGTTACTTCGGTCGTCAACAAGGAAGTCCCTACCGTTGCGCCGGGGGAAAGCACGGAGCGTACCTTGACACCCGGCAAGTCATTCAGCAACAGCAAACCACGCTCCAATTCATCCTTGCGGATCAGGCCATCAGCCGGCAGCGCGGAGCGCAGCGTTCCTTCCACGACACTTTCCTGCAAGCGCACGTCACCAATCGGTTTGACGCTGATGCGATCGACTTTGCCTTCCAGCACAATGATCTCGACGATACCATCATTGATATCCTGTGCCGGGATATAAGCCCGTGCGACAAAATAGCCATGGTCGCGGTAATAGCGGGTAATGATGTCAGCGGCACGCCACAGGTCGGCGAGGGACAAATCCTGTTCGACAAAATTCTTGAGCAGAGGCAGCAACTCTGCTTCGGGAAAGACTGTGATACGGCTGATGCGGAAACCCTTGACCGGAAAGCGGGTAGTTTCTGGCGCCGTCATGGCCGGGCGTTCCGCTTCTTCGATCAGTGGGGTATCGGGCTGGCGCCGCGGCTCAGCGGGGAAACGGCCGCGCTCTATATCCCGCTGCAACTGCCCTGCATCTGGCTGTACTTGCGCAAACGCACTGAAAGCGGAAGCGATACAGAACAGCGCAATTCCGCCTATCGCCGTGTTGCGCTGCCAGTTTCCATGGGAGTCACTGTGCCTGCCTGTTCTCATCGCCCCATGAGCCCTTCTCATTATTTTTTTTATTGCAACGCTCTACAGCCAATCCTTGCCGATCAGAAAATCGGTATAGAGCTTTTCTTCCGCACTGCCGGCTTCGGGTCTCCAGTCGTAACGCCATTTCACAATCGGCGGCAGCGACATCAGGATCGATTCGGTGCGTCCACCTGATTGCAGGCCGAACAGGGTTCCGCGATCCCATACCAGGTTGAATTCCACGTAACGCCCGCGACGATACGCCTGGAAGTCACGTTCATGCTCGCCATAAGGGGTATCCAGGCGGCGTTGCAGGATCGGCACGTAGGCCGGCAGAAAATGATCGCCGACGCTTTGGGTCAGGTTGAAACAGGTGTCGAAATCCGGTTGACTGAGGTCATCAAAGAAAATGCCGCCAATACCGCGCGGCTCCTTGCGATGCTTCAAGTAGAAATATTCGTCGCACCATTTCTTGAAGCGCGGGTGATACTCGTCGCCGAATGGCTGCAGCGCGTCTCTGCAAGTCTGGTGGAAATGCACGGCATCTTCGGCAAAACCATAATAAGGGGTCAGATCCATGCCGCCGCCGAACCACCATACCGGTTCTGCACCCTCCTTGCGCGCTTCCAGAAAGCGTACATTCATATGCACCGTGGGTGCATACGGATTGCGCGGATGCAACACCAGCGATACGCCCATGGCCTCAAACGAACGTCCGGATAATTCGGGCCGTGCAGCGGTGGCAGATGCCGGCAATCCGCCGCCGAAAACGTGGGAATAATTGACACCGCCGCGCTCAAATACGTTGCCTTGCTCCAGCACGCAGCTTAAACCGCCGCCGCCTTCGGGCCGCTCCCATTGATCGCGGTGGAAAGATTTGCCATCGACCTGCTCCAGACCCGCAACGATACGTTGCTGCAATCCGGTTAAAAACTCTTTGACTTGTGCAGAGTTCATTGATCCCCCCATTCCAGTCCGGCATCGCGGCCGGCGGCGTCTGTAAATCCGCTATTTGCGACGCTGATTGATAGCACGATGTCCTATATCGTAACGCATTTGGCAGCCGTCGAAGTGAATTTGTCCGGCGATTTCATAGGCACGGCGCTGGGCTATTTTAATGTTGTCCCCAAGTGCGGTAACGCATAATACCCGTCCGCCCGCAGTCACGATTTCCTTGCCATCTTTCCCGCCCAATCTGGTGGCGGCGTGAAATACATGAACATCCTCCGGCGCGGCCGAGGTGAGCGTAGTTTTCGGCAAACCGTTGATCACGTCACCCTGGCGCGGGGTACCGGGATAGCCATGGGCCGCCATCACCACGCCCAGTGCGGCACGGCGATCCCACTCGGCTTCCACCTGGTTGAGCGTGCCGTTCACCGCATGTTCCACCAGCGTCAGCAGATCGCTTTTCAAGCGCAGCATGATCGGCTCCGTTTCCGGATCACCCATGCGGCAGTTGAATTCCAGCACTCTGATGGAACCATCCTTGGCAATCATCAGCCCGGCATAAAGAAAACCGCTATAGCATTCGCCTTCCTGCTCCATGCCGCTCATTACCGGCTGAATCACCTCACGCATTATCCTGGCATGCAGCGCTGGAGAAATCACCGAAGCAGGAGAATACGCACCCATGCCGCCGGTATTGGGGCCCTGATCACCGTCCTGCAGACGTTTGTGATCCTGACTGGTGGCGAGCGGCAACACATGGTGACCATCCGCCATGACGATGAAGCTGGCCTCCTCTCCCTGCAGATATTCCTCGATCACGACCCGCGCGCCAGCGGCGCCCATTTGATTCGTAACCAGCATCGCATCCACTGCGGCATGCGCCTCGGCCAGTGTCAGCGCAACCACCACCCCTTTGCCCGCAGCCAGGCCATCGGCTTTGATGACGATGGGTGCGCCTTTCTGCTCCAGATGACGATGGGCTTCAATAGGGTCGCTGAATGTGGCGTACGCAGCGGTGGGAATGCCGTGGCGCTGCATGAAAGCCTTGGAGAAATCCTTGGACGCCTCCAGTTGCGCAGCTTTCCTGGTAGGGCCAAAAATTTTCAGGCCGGCGGCACGGAATGCATCCACAATGCCCGCGGCCAACGGCGCTTCCGGGCCGACCACTGTATATGCGATACCTTCTTTTCTGGTGAATTCCACCAGATCGGGTATGGCAGTGAGGGGGAGATTTTCCAGACCGTCTTCCAGCGCCGTGCCGGCATTGCCGGGAGCGACAAACACCTTGAAGACGCGTGGCGACTGCAGCAATTTCCACGCCAAGGCATGTTCCCTGCCACCGCCGCCGATGACGAGTAATTTCATCATATCGTGATGCCATCAACCACAGAAAAATAATACGACTTCACCGGATACCGCTTATTTCAGTGACGACTCAATGCCTGAAATGCCGCACCCCGGTGAATACCATTGCCACGCCCTGCTCATCCGCAGCGGCGATAACTTCCGCGTCGCGCATGCTGCCGCCGGGCTGAATGACCGCTCGGGCACCCGCCTGAACCACCACATCCAGCCCGTCACGGAATGGGAAAAATGCATCCGACGCAACCACCGAACCATCCAGCGAGAGTCCCGCATTCTGTGCCTTGATCGTGGCAATGCGCGCGCTGTCCACCCGGCTCATCTGTCCTGCGCCCACGCCCAGTGTCTGGCCGTTGGCACAAAACACGATGGCATTGGATTTGACGAATTTCGCCACGCGCCATGCAAACAGCAAGTCCTGCAACTGCTGCGGTGTGGGTTGCGCTTTGGTCACTACTTTCAGTTGAGCGGAAGTGACATTGAGATTATCCGGGGTCTGTACCAGCAATCCGCCCCCCACGCGCTTGAAGTCCAGCGCATTGCCGCCTGCCTGCAACGGCAGAGTCAGTACGCGCACGTTGGTTTTCTGGGCAAGAATCTGTTTTGCTTCATTGGTTACTTCCGGCGCAATCACCACTTCGACGAATTGCTTGATCACCGCCCCAGCCGTAGCGCCGTCCAGTATGCGGTTGAAAGCGATGATGCCGCCAAAAGCGGAAGTCGGATCAGTGGCCAGTGCCAGTTGGTAGGCGGCAAGCGGCGTAGCAGCCACGGCCACACCGCACGGATTGGCATGCTTGATGATCACGCAGGCGGGCAGGTCGAGCGTCTTGACGCATTCCCACGCTGCATCCGCATCGGCGATGTTGTTATATGACAATTCCTTGCCTTGTATCTGGTGGTAGCTGGCAAGGCTGCCGGGAGCGGGCGCAAGATCGCGATAGAATGCGGCTTGCTGGTGCGGATTTTCGCCGTAACGCAAGTCCTGGGCAACACTGAAATTGAGATTGAGCTGCTCGGGGAAAGTGCGCTGACCGTCTGGTTCAATGGCAGTAAGATAGTTGCTGATGGCGCTGTCGTAAGCAGCAGTATGCGAAAACGCCTTTTGCGCAAGCCGGAAACGAAACTCCTGCCGCACCTCGCCACCGGTTGACTTCATTTCCGCCAGCAGCGCGGCATAATCTGCCGGATCGGTCACCACTGCCACATGCCGGTGATTCTTTGCCGCTGCGCGCACCATGGTCGGGCCGCCGATATCGATGTTTTCGATGGCGTCTGCCAGACTGCAACCAGGTTTGGCCACGGTCTGGCTGAAGGGGTAAAGATTCACTACTACCAGTTCGATGGTTGGAATCACCGCCCGTTCCAGCGCCGTCATATGCTCCGGCATATCTCTACGCGCCAGGATGCCGGCATGAATTTTCGGATGCAGGGTTTTGACGCGTCCATCGAGCATTTCCGGAAAAGCGGTGTAATCACCGACTTCGGTGACCGCCACACCGGCATCCTGCAGCACCTTGGCGGTACCACCAGTGGAAAGTATGGTCACGCCGAATTGGCGCAATCCAAGTGCCAACTCGACAATGCCGCTCTTGTCGGAAACACTGATCAGAGCTTGTTTGATGGTCATTTATTGGAACACAACTGAGGGTTGACGGCGCGAGCCGTTACTTTATTACCCGACCGCGCGTTTTGCTGCCTATTTGATCCGGTACTGCTTCATTTTGCTGCGCAAGGTATTGCGGTTGATACCCAGCAATTCAGCGGCGCGGGTCTGATTATCCCCGGCATATTTCAGCACCAGCTCAATCAGCGGTTTTTCCACGCTACGTATCACCATGTCATGCAGGGGATGCGGTTTCTCACCATCCAGATCTTTGAGATAGCTTTCTACGGCCTTGCGTACGCAGCAGGCAATTTCGTTTTCTTTGATCATGCAGCCAATTCCTCACGCTCAATATAAGTCAATCGCCGCCCATAACTGGCAAGCTCACTGAAAAATTTATTAACCGCCGCCATCTGTTGCTCGGTGGTTTGCAACTGGTTCATGGCATGACGAAACGCAGCCGAGCCAACCAGTCCCTTGGTGTACCAGGAGATGTGCTTGCGCGCGATGCGTACACCAGCGTATTCGCCATAAAAATCGTAAAGATCATGCAAATGGTTGATCAGTACATGATGAATCTCGCTTACTTCCGGCAGTGGCAGGTACTTGCCGGTGGCAAGATAATGGCTGATCTCGCGAAATATCCATGGTCGCCCCTGTGCAGCGCGGCCGATCATGACGGCATCCGCTTTAGTGTATGCGAGTACCTGCTTGACCTTCTCCGGCGTGGTGATATCACCGTTGGCAATGACCGGGATTTTCACCATGGCTTTCACTGCTGCGATGGTATCGTATTCAGCATTGCCGGTATAGGCGCATGCGCGGGTGCGGCCGTGAATGGCAAGCGCCTGGACTCCCGCATTTTCTGCAATACGTGCCACAGCCAGCGCGTTTCTGTGCTGCGTGTCCCAACCGGTGCGAATTTTCAGGGTAACAGGAACATCCACCGCACCGACCACCGCATCGAGTATTCTGCCCACCAACGATTCATTCTGCAATAAGGCGGAACCAGCCATCACGTTGCATATTTTTTTGGCCGGACAACCCATGTTGATATCTATGATCTGCGCGCCCTGCGCTACGTTGTAGCGAGCCGCTTCCGCCATCATTGCCGGATCGGCGCCCGCAATCTGCACCGAGATCGGATCAACTTCGCCCGCATGATCGGCGCGACGACGAGTCTTTTCCGAGCCCCACAGCAGCGAATTGCTCGACACCATTTCCGACACCGCCATACCCGCGCCCATGCTCTTGCACAACTGCCGGAAAGGACGGTCAGTCACTCCCGCCATCGGCGCGACAATCAGGTTGTTTTTGAGAATATGAGGGCCGATTCGCATGGTTCTGGTTCATTAAATAACAAGACAAGTACGACAAAGTGCAACGGCAGCAGAAGGGGTGCAATTCTAAACCTGCGATGAAAATGTGGAAAGGAATTTAATGCTGAAGTACTCGTTTATTTTAACAAGATTATCATTTATCAACTTGTCTCGGTTCGCGAGATCATTTTTATCCCGCTATTCGGAATAGACTGAACAGAATAGGCTGAATATAGCCTTTGTCAGATCAAGGAACTGTAGGAATTTTCTGACAAACTTTGTTATTTTTCTTGGAAACCCGGCTTTCTCAGATAATTACAGGAATAACCGAACAAAATTTCTTGCTTCCTGCCTATCGCGATCATTTCGATTTTGCCAGCAACGCGCTCCACGAAGGACTGGTTCAGTGGTTCCTTAGAAGTTCTTCAACCCCTTGCACCAAACATCATACGGCGAGCGACGAAACGCTTGACCGGCGGCAGGCAATCGAGTGCGCTTAGTCCCAGGCTGCGCATGCTGCGCAACAAGGGATCGTCGTTGGAAAAAAGTTTAACCAGAGAGTCGGTGAACACCCGCCCTGCGCCACTGTCCATCTGCCGCCTGTGGCGGTATCTTGCCAGCATTGCAGGCGTGCCGGTCTCTGTCGTTGACGCGATGACTTCGTCGGCCAATTCCCAGGCATCGCGCAACCCCAGATTGAAGCCCTGTCCCGCAACCGGATGCAAGGTCTGTGCCGCATTGCCTACCAACGCAACGCGTTGCGCCGTTACCGGATCGGCGTATTTGAGCGCCAACGGGAAACCCGAACGTTTGCTGGTATCGACGAAGTTGCCGAGGCGGTCACCGAAGTGATCATGCAATCGCGCAAGAAAAGCCGCATTGTCCAGACCAAGTATCTCCTGCGCCGCTGCCGGGGAAACAGTCCATACCAGCGCAAAATGCTCGCCTGACGGCAACAGCGCCACCGGACCATCGGGAGTGAAGCGTTCATATGCCACGCCGCACTGGGGAAGTGCGGTCTTGATGCGTGCGACCACCGCCCATTGATGATATTCACGTACGTGCTGGGTTATCCCCTCGACCTGCCCACTGAGGCGGCCACCGTCAGCCAGCACCAGCAGCTTTGCGGTTGCCAGCTTTGTCACGCCGCCATGCTGAAACTCAACCTGCCCTTGTTCGGCACTTGTGTCCAGTCGCGTCACCTGAGCATCATCCAGATAATCAACGCCACAACCCTGCAGCGCCTCGTGCATCGCCCGGAACACATCATGGTGATTCACTACATAGCCCAATGCCGGCACCCCGACATCGCCGGCGGTCAATACGGTACGGCCGAAACCGCCACGATTGGAAACATGTATGGTCGTAATGGGGGTGACTGCCGGCAGCGCCTGCCACACGCCCAGACGCTGCAGGATCAGATGACTGCCGTGTCAAGGCCAAGGGACGCATATCTTCAGTTTTTTCCGGCACCCCGCGCGCCTCCAGCAGCAGCGCCGCCACACCGCTGTCGCGCAATGCCAATGCCAGCGCCATGCCGACCGGGCCGCCGCCGATAATGATGAGGTCGTAATGGTCGCGCGTCATCGTATGGTTAAGTACCTTTGCGTTCAATTCATTTACTCTCTGTCCTGTCGCTTTTTATTTCTACGATTTCCGCGTCTTCGATTACCTGGTATTCACCCTCTGCTGCCGTCACGGATTGGTTCAATTTCCGTCGCAACCACCAGAGCCGCAACCAGAAACCGGCAGCAGCGATCGCGAATAACCCCAGAAAAACGGCAAAAAAGAACATCCCCAGGGCGGCCAGGACGACGATTCCGGGAACCAGTACCAGATAAAGCAGCCAGCGGTTGACGGGGGAAACACGCACGATTCGCTCTTCCGCAGCGCCCGTGTCCGCATTCCGGGATATATGCCTGATGATTATTTTCCGGTTGTCGTCCATGACATCATTGCCGCATAAGCTCTTCGATCTCAGTCACTGTCTTGGGCGCGGCTGCCGTCAATATCTCACATCCACTCTCTGTTACCGCCACATCGTCCTCGATGCGCACACCGATATTCCAGAAATGCTCCGGCACATTATCCGCCGGACGCAGATAGCAACCCGGTTCCACCGTCAGCGTCATGCCCGACTGCAATGCGCGCCAGTCACCCTTGAGTTTGTATTCACCTGCATCGTGCACATCCAGCCCCAGCCAGTGGCCGGTACGATGCATGTAAAAACGTTTGTAATCTTCCGACTGGATGACCGCGTCCACGCTGCCCTGACACAATCCCAGATCGATGAAACCCTGAGCCAGCACCCGCAACGCCGCCTCGTGCGGCGCATTCCAGAGGTTGCCTGGCCGTACTGCGGTGATCGCTGCCGCCTGCGCTGCCAGCACCAGTTGGTAAACATCCTGTTGCGCCGGGCTGAATTTTCCGTTTACCGGAAACGTGCGCGTGATGTCAGCAGCATAGCCGTCCAGTTCGCAGCCGGCGTCGATCAACAGCAGGTCGCCAGATTTAAGCTCTGCGTTGTTGTCAATATAATGCAGTACGCAGGCGTTGGCGCCACCCGCGACGATGGGCGTGTAAGCGGGTGCCTGCGCGCCATGACGGCGGAACTCGTGCAGCAGCTCCGCCTCTACTTCGTGCTCATGCAATCCGGCGTGGGTTGCATGCATCGCCCGGCGGTGGGCGCCGCTCGAAATTTCCGCCGCGCGGCGCATGATTTGCAGCTCTTCCGCGCTTTTGAACAAACGCATCTCATCCAGCAGCAGTCGAATGTCATGAATTGCAGACGGTGCAGTGACACCGCTGCGCGCCTGTTCCCGCACTTGGTTGATCCAGCCAGTCACGCGCGCATCCCAAGCTGCATCCTGCCCCAAAGCACAATATACCGCAGGCTGGTCTGCCAGTAGCTTGGGCAGTATCTCGTCCAGTCGGGAGATGGAATAAGTCTCATCGAAACTGAATGCCGCGCATGCAGCCTCTGGGCCATGGCGAAATCCGTCCCAGATTTCGCGCTCCCTATCCTTGTCGCGGCAAAACAGAATCTGCTTGAGTTCACTCCCAGCGGTTCCCGCTACCAGCACCAGCAGCGCCTCCGGTTCGCCGAAACCTGTCAGATAATAGAAGTAGCTGTCGAAACGATAAGGATAATGCGCGTCCCGGCTGCGCACTCGTTCCGGCGAAGCGGGAACAATCGCCACCCCTTGCTGCATCTGTGCTGCCAGACGCCGGCGGCGTTCGCTGAAAGATTTAATCGGGATCATGGAAAGGGATTCTCACAGGATTTGCCGGATAAAGCAAAGCATCGCTTCAGCCACTCTTGAGCCGGTCATCGAGTAGGTGCAGACGATCCGGCGTGCCCACATCCA
>JAPLQS010000024.1 GCA_026399575.1 Nitrosospira sp.
ATCAGCAGGGCTTGCAGTCCGAAGCAAAGGCCGAGCTGGCAACCATGCTGGCGCGTTACACTGACCTCTATGACTTTGCTCCGGTAGGCTACTTCACTCTCGCGCACGACAGTACGATCGTGCAGGCGAACCTGACCGGCGCTTCCCATCTCGGTTTGGAACATGCCCAGTTGCCAGGCGCCCGCTTTGGCCTGTTCGTTGCCGCAAGCGACTTGCCCGCCTTCAACACCTGCCTCGAACAGGTGTTTGCCACTGCCACCAAGCAGACTTGCGAATTGACGCTGGTAAGACCAGACCAGTCAGAGCTGTTAGTGCAGTTCGCGGCCATGCCTTCCGCCGGGGGACAAGAGTGTCGTGCCGTGACCCTGGATATCAGCCTGCGCAAGCAGACGGCAGACGCACTCGAATCTTCACTGGGGCATATCAAGCTGATTCAGAACGCTATCGACGCGCACTCCCTCGTCGCAATTACCGACCAGCGCGGAAAAATCATTTACGCCAACGACAAATTCTGCGCTGTCTCCCAATATTCACATAAGGAACTGATCGGCCAGAATCATCGCATTTTCAACTCCGGCTTTCACCCCAAGGAATTTTTCCAGGAACTATGGAAAAGCATTGCAAAGAGATACATCTGGAAAGGCGAGATCAGAAACCGCGCCAAAGATGGCTCCCACTATTGGCTGGACACTACCATCGTGCCATTTATCGATGCGGCTGGCATGCCGTATCAATATGTCGCCATTTCCACGGAGATCAGTCACCGCAAGCACCTGGAGCAATTGATGGAGCAGCAGATCAAAGAATTGGCGCGCTCCAATGCCGAACTGGCGCAGTTCGCGTATGTGGCAACGCATGATCTGCAGGAGCCGCTGCGGGCGGTAACCAGTTGCGTCCAGCTCCTCGGAAAGCACTACCAGGGCAAACTCGATGCGCGCGCCGACGAGTACATCGCCCACGCGGTGGCCGGTACCCAGCGAATGCGCGCATTGATTGATGACCTGCTGACCTATTCGCAGATCGATGTTGGCCGTTCCCTGGTGCCGGTGGATTGCAGCGCGTTGCTGGATAACGTGCTGATCAGTCTCAAGCCGGCCATTGCGGAAAGCGGTGCAGTAATCACCCATGAGCCGCTGCCCACGGTAATGGGCATCTCATCCCAATTGATGCAGCTATTGCAGAACCTGCTCAGCAACGCGCTCAAGTTCCATGGGGAATGCGCGCCCAAAATCCACATCAGTGCAGTACGCACAGCCGACGAGTGGCTGTTCTCTGTCGCCGACAATGGCATCGGCATGGAGCCGCAGTATTGCGAGCGCATCTTCCGCGTGTTTCAGCGCCTGCACACCCGCACGGAATATCCGGGCACCGGCATCGGTCTGGCGATCTGCAAGAAGGTGGCCGAACAGCACGGCGGACGCATCTGGGTTGAGTCGCAGCCGGAGCAGGGCGCCACCTTCTTTTTCACCATTGCTGAAAAGAGCTAGCACACCATGAATCTTGAAATGCCACCCCGCACTGCTGTCATCTTGCTGGCCGAGGACAACCCGACCGACGTGATGCTGACCAGGGAAGCGCTCGCCAATACCGGACTGCTGCACTCACTGCATGTGGTCGAAAACGGCGTCGAAGTCATGGCGTTTCTGCGCCAGCAAAATAAATATGCCGGGGCACCCCGCCCGGACATGATTCTGCTGGATTTGAACATGCCCCGGAAGGATGGAATGGAAGTGCTGGCCGAGATCAAGGCTGACTTGAAACTGGGGAATATTCCGGTGATCATCCTGACGACCTCGAGTTCCGGTGATGACACCATCAAGGCCTATTCCAGCCATGCCAATTGCTACATCAGAAAAACCGCAGACTTTGATGACTTCACCCAGGCAATCCAGTCGGTGCTGGATTTCTGGTTCTGGTCCGCCACTCTGCCTATGCCGTCAGAGCATTAAACCCAGATAATCCGTTAGGACGTGAGATGATGGTGAGGCAGGTTGCGAGACAGTTTTGTCGGTTGAGAGAAGGCCATAGCCTGATCTATGGACGCCGAGCAAGCGGCGAAAATGGCCACAAACTGGCCGCCAGCACTCACGTAGGCTCGAAGAGCCGCCTAATGGATTATCTGGGTTAAATTATGGATGACGACAAAATCCAGGTTCTGCTGATCGAAGACAGCCCAACGGACGTTCTGCTCGTGCAGGACGAGTTGGAGCACGCGACGGAAAGGAAATTTGCCGTGACCCATGTTCAACGGTTGAGCCATGCGTTGGAACAACTGCAACTCCAGCACTTCGACGTGGCACTGCTGGACCTCAATCTGCCAGACTCGGACGGTCTCAAGACGTTCTGTCGGCTTCACCGCGTGGCCAAGAACATGCCTATTGTGCTGTTGACCGGCCAAGTCGATGAGTCGCTCGCCCTGCGCGCACTCAAGGCCGGCGCGCAGGATTATCTGATGAAAGAAAAAGTGCTGAGCGGCGTCTTGCCCCGCGTCATCCGTTATGCCATTGAACGCAAACTTTCGCAGCAGGCATTGCACGAAAGCGAGGCGCGGCTCCACGACTTGTTTGACGGAACCAGCGATCTCATCCAGAGCATCGCACCCGATGGACGCATCCTTTTTGTAAACCGCGCCTGGCGCGAGATGCTCGATTATTCCGAGGAAGAAATAACCGCGCTGAACATCTTTGATATCATTCACCCAGACCAGCATGAGTACTGCCGCACTTGCCTGCAGCAGAATCTGGCGGGCAAGGGCGGGGAGATAGTGGAAACCGCTTTCCAGGCCAAGGATGGGCGTATCTTTTCCGTGGAAGGCAGCGTGACGGCACACTTTGAAAATGGCAAGGCTGTGGCGGTGCGCGGCATTTTCCGTGACGTGACCAAGCGCAACGAGATGATGGCAAAATTGCAGACGCTGACGACGCACTTGCAGAACATCAGAGAAGAAGAAAGGACCAGCATTTCGCGGGAAATTCATGATGAACTGGGAAGCATGCTGACAGTGATGAAAATGGAACTGGGCTGGCTGGCCAAAAAAATTGACACCGACCCGATGCATGAGAGAATCCTGTTGATGCATCAATTATCCGCAGAAGCCCTGGGGGTCACGCGCAGAATCTCGCAGAATTTGCGACCCAGCGTACTCGACAACCTCAGACTTGATGGCGCTATCGAGTGGCTGGCGCATGAATTCGAGCAGCGTCTGGGTATCAGTTGCCGGCTGACCATGCATGCAACGCGTCTTCCGCGCCTGGACGACAGACATAATACGAATGTTTTCAGGATTATTCAGGAAACGCTCACCAATGTGGCGCGGCATGCCCATGCGACAGCCGTGGAAATCGAGATCGATGAAACTGGTGACCATATCACGATCGAAATCAGGGATAACGGCATCGGTATCTCCAAACAGCAACTGTTGAATCTGAAGTCTTTCGGGATTGCCGGGATGTATGAACGCATCAAACAATTGAATGGTGAGCTGAAAATCACTGGGGTTCCCGCGCAAGGCAGCACTGTGCAACTGCGGATACCGCTCTTTGATTTTGTGCCGCCGACACAAATGGAGAACAGGCCATGATAATCAGGGTGCTGCTGGCCGATGACCATTCCCTGCTGCGGAACGGCCTGAAGCGGCTTTTCAGTGAAACAGCGGATATCGTGGTGGTCGCCGAAGCGGTGGACGGACCGGATGCCCTGGAAAAAATGCGCCATGGCGGGTGGGATGTAGCATTGCTCGACGTCAACATGCCAGGCATGAACGGGCTGGAAGTACTGCGCCGCATAATGGCCAACAATGCGTCGCACCGGGTGCTGATGTTGAGCATGTATCCTGAGGATGAATATGCCATCAGGGCAATGCGTGCAGGCGCCTCCGCCTATCTCACCAAAGACAGCCCGACAGATCTGCTCATGACCGTAATCCGGCGCCTGGCAAACGGCGGCAAATACGTGAGCCCGGCACTGGCCGAGCAATTGCTGTTCAAACCCGAATCCTCTGCGGGAGTGGCACTGCATTCCACTCTTTCCGATCGGGAGCTGCATGTTCTCAAACTTATCGTCACCGGCGTATCCTTGACCGCCATCGCGGAAGAACTGTCTCTCAGCGTAAAAACCGTGAGCACTTACCGTTCCCGCATCATGGAAAAAATGAACATGCAGAACAACGCCCAGTTGATCCGCTATGCGACCGAACATGAATTGACAGAGTAGTTGTCCGCCAGCCCCACCAACTCCGGGTTTCACAGCTTTATTTCTGTATCATTGCAGCAATGAGATCGCCTGCATGAACGAATTCGTGTTTGCCAGAGTGCTGCATGTACTGGGTGTAGTGCTGTGGATCGGCGGCGTGGCGATGGTCACGACCGTGTTGCTGCCTGCTGTGGCGCAAATGAAATCCGCAGCGGAACGAGTGGAATTTTTTGAGCGCATCGAGCGCCGCTTTGCCACGCAAGCGCGCTACACCACCCTGCTCGTTGGCTTGAGCGGCTTCTACATGGTGCATCTGCTCGATGCCTGGAACCGCTTCGCCGAACCGCGCTTCTGGTGGATGCATGCCATGGTGCTGGTGTGGCTGATGTTCACCCTGATGCTGTTCGTGCTGGAGCCGCTGGTGCTGCAGCGGCAGCTTGAACAGCGCGCGCAGCGTCATCCGGAAAAAACTTTTGCACTGATCCAGCGCATGCACTGGCTGCTGCTGAGCCTGAGTCTGATCGCCGTGGCCGGTGCGGTGGCGGGCAGCCACGGCTGGATGCCCGCCGGGAGTTGAGAATGAGTTATGCCGTATTAAAAATGATTCATGTCGCCAGCGTAATCCTCAGCTATCTGCTGTTTACGCTGCGCGGTGTATGGATGATGCAGGACTCCAGTACGCTGCAACGGCGCTGGGTAAAGATCGTGCCGCACGTGATCGATACCGTGCTGCTGACCAGCGCCATTGCACTGGCCATGACGATACAGCAGAATCCGCTAAACGATGCGTGGCTCGGCGCCAAAGTCGCCGGACTGCTGCTCTATATCGGCCTCGGCATGGTGGCATTGAAACGCGGCAAGACCCGCAAAGTCAGAATCACTGCATGGATTGCGGCCCATGCCGTATTCTTTTATATCGTGCTGGTCGCGCTGACCAAAAGCCCTACGCTGCTTTAACCCAGCTTCAGATGGCGGGTGTCCGCAATCACCTTGCGTAGCGGCAATACCCCTGCCAGACGTGTCATGACCCGCTCGGCGGTCAGGCGATATGTTGTCAGCTTGCCGCCATAGACTGTCAGCAGACGCGGTTGCTCCTGCCGGTCAGGATGCAGGATCGTTTCACGCGAACGCGCGTTGACGGACAGCGCGTCGCCCCCAGTCCCGCTGCCGCTTGCAGGCAGCACCCGCAAACCCGCCATCGCTGCGAGTACCGGCTGCCCGCTACCATGCTGCGGAAAATAACGCGCCAGCGTCCGCAGCAAATATGCCTGTTCCTGCGGCAGTGGTCTGACAGCCGCCGGGTCGCCGTGATAGGCTGACTCGGTGGTGCCTACCAGCGTGTTGCCCTGCCACGGCATCACAAACACCGCGCGCTTGTCTTCCGCTTCCACATAATAAATTCCCTGCGTGAGCGCACCCGATACCACGAGATGCGTGCCTTGCACCAACTCAATCCCGAGTTGCGCAGGCGCCGGGGTGATCCGGTCCAGCACTTGCTGCACCCATGGTCCGGCTGCGTTCACCAGCACCCTCGCCGCGCATGTCTCGATTTGTCCGTTGTGCCGGTATTCGATGATGCTGTCGCGCTCGCCGTTCTGACCCAGGCGGGCGCCGGTGAAGGTGGCGGGCATTTTCAGTTGTGCGCCCATCTGTTGCGCCGAGCACATCACCGCACGGGTCAGCGCCGCGTCATCGGTCTGTGCATCGCTGTATTGAAATACCGCTTGCAGATGAGTGGTGTCCAGCCCGTCCAGGTTTTGCCACAGACCTGACGGCACCCGGCGAAAAAGTACTGCCGGCTGCAGGCCGCCCAGTAGCGCATAAAGGCTCAGCCCCGCGTGCAACAGCCACGGGCGGCGGGTGGTATCACGATATACCGGGATGTAGAAGGGCTGGAGCTTGACCAGTTGCGGTGCCAGTTCGAGTAGCAGTGCGCGTTCGCGCAGGCATTCACGCACCAGCGAGAATTGCCCGCTTTCCAGATAACGCAGCCCGCCATGGATGAGTTTGCTGGAGCGACTGGAAGTGCCGCTCGCAATCCCGCTCTGCTCCAGTACCAGCACCGACAGACCCCGTGCTGCTGCCGCTTGCGCAATACCCGCACCGTGGATGCCGCTACCGATGATGACCAGATCGTAGGATTCCGCCATCTGTTTTGCTATCTCTGATAAAGGCTGGAGCGGAGAGCTTACCCGCATCCCTCTGGCAGGACAAATTGTCGCGGCAATGTCATGCAGTGGCGCCCTATTTTGCCTTGAGCGAGTCCCGGCAAAAATGCTATAATCCCGCGCTGATCTGGCCCGGCAGGCTCAATTACACGCCCGCAGTCAGGTCAAATTCGCATGCCCGTCAATCCCAGGGTGCTCTCTCCATACAGGAAATGAGAGTGACTATGACGGACAGAGGCTTAACCCTATAGGAGAAGTTCATGTCAGTAACCATGCGGCAAATGCTGGAGGCGGGCGTTCATTTCGGACACATGACCCGTTTCTGGAACCCCAAGATGGCGCCTTATATTTTTGGCCATCGCAACAAGATACACATCATCAATCTGGAAAAAACCCTGGCGATGTACCAGGACGCAATAAAGTACGCGCGCCAATTATCGGCCAACAAGGGCAATATCCTGTTTGTCGGCACCAAGCGCCAGGCACGCGATATCGTGCGTGAAGAAGCGCTGCGCTGCGGTTCCCCCTACGTGGATCAGCGCTGGCTGGGCGGGATGCTGACCAATTTCAAGACGATGAAACTGTCCGTCAAACGCCTGCATGACATGGAGGCAATGACGCAGGACGGCACCCTCGACAAGCTTACCAAGAAAGAAGCACTGGATATTCAGCGCGAGCTGGAAAAGTTGAATCGCAGCCTGGGCGGCATCAAGGATATGAAAGGCATACCCGATGCCATGTTCGTGATTGACGTGGGTTATCACAAAGGCGCGATCACCGAAGCCAAAAAACTCGGCATTCCGGTAGTGGGTGTGGTGGATACCAATCACGATCCTAACGGGGTGGATTATATAATTCCCGGCAACGATGATTCCAGCCAGGCGATACGCCTGTATGCACGCGGCATGGCCGATGCAGTGCTGGAAGGACGCAGTCAGATTGTGCACGAAATCATCAAAAATGAATTTGTGGAAGTGGATGAAGCGATGACGGCAGAACGGTTCGCCGGATAGGCCGCAGACAAAAAAAAGGGGGCAGACAGCCCCCTTTTTTAACTGGCTGCGAACATTTTGAATAATTTTGTTGGAGTGGCATATGGCGGATATTACCGCGGGCATGGTGAAGGAGTTACGCGACCTGACCGGACTCGGCATGATGGAATGCAAGAAAGCATTGACTGAAACCGCTGGCGACATGAAAGCGGCGGAAGACCTGCTGCGCATCAAAAGCGGCGCCAAGGCAAGCAAAGCTGCCGGGCGCATTGCGGCGGAAGGCATGGTAGGAGCGTATATCGCAGCCGATGGCAGGAGTGGGGCGCTGGTGGAAGTAAACTGCGAAACCGA
>JAPLQS010000001.1 GCA_026399575.1 Nitrosospira sp.
ACTGAAAAAATTTCCGGAATTCAATGCGTCGCTCGACAGCAGCGGCGATGAAATGAATCTGGTGATCAAGAACTACTACCACCTTGGCTTTGCTGCAGATACGCCGCATGGCCTGATGGTGCCGGTAATCCGTGATGTGGATCAGAAAGGCGTGGTTGCCATTGCCGGGGAATTGGCCCATCTTTCTGCCCTTGCCCGCGAAGGCAAGCTGAAGCCTGCCGAAATGCAGGGTGCCAGCTTTACCATTTCCAGCCTGGGTGGTATCGGCGGTACGGCCTTTACCCCCATCATTAATGCACCGGAAGTCGCCATTCTGGGCATTTCCCGCGCCAGTATGAAACCAGTTTATCGCGACGGTCAATTTATCCCGCGTCTGATGCTGCCGCTATCCCTATCCTACGATCACCGCGTAATCGACGGCGCATCCGCTGCACGCTTCACCACATACCTGGCCGCAGTGTTAGCCGATACACAGCGGGTGTTGTTGTGAAAAACAGGTCTCGTCACAAAGATACGGAAACGGAAAAGTCGGCGGAAATTTCCTGCGCGCCAGCGTATTGCCGTGTTCCAATAGACGATGTCTAGGTTCGAGTCTTCTTTCATCGGCATTTTCGGCGGCACCTTCGATCCCATCCATTACGGTCACTTGCGCATCGCTGAGGAAATCGTCGAGATGATCAACCTGCGCGAGATGCGCTTTGTTCCTGCCGGGATGCCGCGTTTGCGCTCTGCTCCGGTCGCATCGCCGCAGCACCGTGCAGCGATGGTACACGCAGCCATCCAGAACAATCCCAGATTTGTTCTAGACGAACGCGAGGCCCGTCGTCCTGGAATGAGCTACAGCGTAGAGTTGCTACGCGAACTCCGACAGGAGATGGGGAGAAACGTCACTCTATGCTTCGTCATGGGCGCAGATGCTTTCATGAGACTTGCCGAATGGCACAGTTGGCGGGAGCTGTTCCAGCTATGCCATATCATTATTGCTGCCCGCCCTGGTCATGCGCTGGCGACCAACCATGACGTCTTGCCACAGAAATTAAGAGAAGAATGTGTACAACGCTGGGTGTCCAGCGCCGGCAGTCTCGAAGGTGCGTCCAGCGGATTGATTTATGTCGCACCGACAACTCTGCTGGATATTTCCGCAACCACCATTCGCGCCCGCATTGTTGCCAAGAGCAGCGTGCGCTATTTGCTTCCGGACGCAGTTCTCGATTATATTGAAACGAATCACTTGTACTCAGGGGAAGAATGAAACTTGATAAGCTGGTAAACATAGTTATTGCTGCACTGGAAGAAATCAAAGCGCACGATATCACGGTGCTGGAAGTAGCTGGCGTCACTACTTTGTTTGATCGCATGATTATTGCCAGCGCGGATTCCACCCGTCAGACCAGAGCATTGGCAAACAACGTGCAGGAAAAAGTCAGGGCCGGCGGTGGCGCGGTATTCGGCATAGAAGGCGGGGAGACCGGCGAGTGGGTACTGGTGGATCTGGGTGATGTGCTGGTACACATCATGCAAACCAATGTGCGTATCCATTATAATCTGGAAGAATTGTGGGCAGGAGCAGTAGCGGCGAAGGTGGAAAAGATTACTGTCGGGACCAGCAAAAGCAAGGTGACTGCTAGACCACGCAAGGCCCCGCTTAAACCGGTCGCTGCCGCCAAAAGAACCAGATCCAAGCAACCTGAGTAATCTTAACCATGCGATTCCTCATCTTGGCGGTCGGCAACAAAATGCCAGGGTGGATAGAAACCGGTTTTGTCGAATACGCCAAGCGCATGCCACACGAAGCCAGCATTGAATTGCTGGAAATCAAACCGGAAAAACGTGGTGGCGGCAAAAAAGTAGCCCAGCTGCTGGCTGCCGAGGGTGCACGTATTCTGACGGCACTCCCCCCAAGATGCCGTACCGTGGCGATGGATGAAACAGGCCGGCAGTGGACTACGGTCAAACTGGCTGAGTCCATCAGCGGCTGGATGAGAAATGGCGGAGATACCGCGTTCATCATCGGTGGTGCGGATGGGCTTGATGCCAATATCAAGAATTCAGCGGATGAAATATTGGCATTGTCTGCTCTGACGCTGCCGCACGGCTTAGCGCGAGTGCTGCTGGCAGAACAATTGTACCGTGCGGTGTCACTCATCAAACAGCATCCTTACCATCGGAAATGACTGTGACCAGGCTGCCAGATGTGGGCGATGAGCATCCCGTCACGTGAATCCAGATCTCTAAATATTCTGCACATGAGTGCTCGACAAATCCAGAATTCCGACATGAGTGTTTTATGCAACTGCGTGATGAACGTATAGAGGGGGTACCTGCATCATGGTCCAACTAAAGAATCGAGTATATCTGGCATCCCGCAGCCTTCGCCGACGAGAGTTGCTGAAACAGATCGGGGTAAATTTCGAATTGCTGTTGCTGCGCGAAACTCCACCCCGCGGAGTGGATATAGATGAAACCCCGCTGCCAGATGAATCGCCGACAGACTATGCCTGCCGTATCGCCAAAGCAAAAGCTGAAGCAGGATGGATACAGCTAATACAGCGCAGAATTCCGCTCCTGCCGGTACTTGCAGCAGACACGGTGGTGTCATTGAAAGGGCGAATTTTTGGCAAACCCGAGAACTCTGCACACGCAGAAGAAATGCTGGCTGCACTTTCCGGCCAGACTCATGAGGTACTGACTGCGGTAGCGATGATCGAACTGGATAGAGTGCGGGTGCACCTCTCCACCACCTCGGTGCAGTTTCGTGATATCAGCAAGCGCGAAATCCGTGCGTACCTCGCCATCAACGAGGCACATGACAAAGCGGGCGCCTACGCAATCCAAGGGGTGGCGGCAATTTTCATAGCGAAAATTTCCGGCAGTTACAGCGGCGCAATGGGACTGCCTCTGTTCGAGACCGCGCGGCTGCTGGAAGAATTCAGCGTGGAAGTGCTGCACTGAGCCAACAGAGAACCACAGCGGGTCTTTATTTATGAGCAGCGAAATTCTTGTCAATGTTACTCCGCAAGAAACCCGCGTTGCGGTGATGGCACAAGGTGTGGCACAGGAGTTGCACATTGAGCGTACCAGCAGTTGCGGAATTGTCGGCAATATCTACAGTGGCCGCGTCAGTCGGGTACTTCCTGGAATGCAATCGGCATTCATAGATATTGGTCTTGATCGTGCCGCATTCCTGCACGTCGCCGATATCTGGGGGGTGCGCCAGAACGGGGATGCCGACAAGCCTATCGAAAGGTTGCTACATGACGGCGAAAGTATCCTGGTTCAGGTCATCAAAGACTCCATCGGCACCAAGGGCGCGCGCCTGTCCACCCAGATCAGCATTGCTGGACGGCTGCTGGTTTATCTGCCACAGGAATCTAATATCGGGGTTTCACAACGTATCGAAAATGAGGCGGAGCGCGAGTTGCTGCGGGAGAAACTGCAGCAACTGTTACCCGCTGACAGAAGGGGCGGCTACATCATTCGCACCATGGCGGAAGCCGCCAGCGAACATGACTTGCGTACGGATATAGAGTATTTGCATAAGCTGTGGCGCAACATCCAGGAGAGATCCACCGTCACCACCCCCACGCTGCTCTACCAGGATCTGACTCTCAGCCACCGCGTGCTGCGCGACTTCGTAGATGATGACACGGTGCGCATTCTGGTGGACTCGCGTGAGACCTTTCAGAAGATGATCGCTTTTGCCCAAGATTATATGGTCAGTGGGGCGGAGCGGATAAATCATTATGCCGGAGAGCGGCCATTGTTTGATCTGTATGGGGTGGAAGATGAAATCGAAAAGTCGCTGGCCAGACGGGTAAATTTAAAATCCGGTGGTTACCTCATCATTGACCAGACCGAAGCGCTCACCACCGTGGATGTCAATACCGGCGGGTTCATTGGCATACGCAGCTTCGACGATACTATTTTCAAAACCAATCTGGAAGCTGCACAAGTAATCGCGCGCCAGTTGCGCCTGAGAAATCTGGGCGGCATCATCATTATCGACTTTATCGACATGGAGAACGAGGGGCACAAGAATGCCGTGCTCACTGAATTCAAAAAAGCATTAATCAAAGACCGGACACGCATGACTGTAAGTGGGTTTACTGCGTTGGGACTGGTGGAGATGACACGCAAACGTACTCGCGAGAGCCTTGCTCACATCCTGTGCGAACCTTGTCCCACTTGCCAGGGACGCGGCGAGGTCAGAACTGCACAAACGATATGTTATGAAATCCTGCGGGAGTTGCTGCGTGAATCCCGCCAATTCGATGCCCGCGAATTTCGTATTCTTGCTTCGCAACAAGTTATTGATCTGTTCCTCGACGAAGAGTCCCAGAGCCTGGCGCAACTGGGCGACTTCATTGCCAAGCCCATCAGTCTGCAAGTGGAAGTGGCTTATACGCAGGAACAGTATGATGTGATTTTGATGTAGCGATGACGTATCAGTCGCAAGCAAGAGTCCGACTGCTCCGCTCAGCGCCCGCTTTCCATTGTCCATGCCGAGGCATATCTTGTGAGCTCCCCCCGAATAAGCCCCTGCCAAGCGCGTCGCCGCGCTCGCAGGAAACTTGTGTGGAGACTCCCTAAGTTCAGGTATGCGCTTTATTAGTTTCGGCTTCAGGGGGAGCGAGGTGAGTGAATTCCTCGCTGTCCTCATAAGCTAGCTGTGTCGTACCCGTAGCCTTGATTAGCTTGCCAGCAAGGAGGCCGCACACTAGGGCCAGTGTCACGCTGACAACGATGCCAATGAATTGGACCCCTGCTATGCCTGGCACTACCATGATAGCGATCAATGCGCCTAGAATTCCCGGCATCCCATGCAGATTATGCACTCCACAAGTATCAACGATTTTGAAGCGCGCTTCCAATGCTGGCTGAATAAAGACATAGCCGATGACACAGACTGCTCCGGCCAGCAAGCCAATTCCGAAAGCACCTGCCGGCGACACGATATTGCAGGTTGAGCCGATGGCAACACCGCCAGCGAGAGCCGCGTTGGCCATGTCAACCATTGACGTTTTGCCCTTATGAAAATATGAGCTCAGGAAATAGGTGCTGATGGTAGCTCCGCACAGCGCGAGTACGGTATTGACTACGGTCTGCGGCATTTCTTCAAAAGGAACAATAGCCGTAGCGAAACTGGGCCAGAAAAGCCACAACACCATCGAACCGAGCATCGCAAAACGATCGGAAGTGGCATCCGATTCTATCGGCTGACTGCGTTGCAACTCGGTGGTCAGGGCGATGGACAGGCCTAGGCCAAAATAAGCGCCAAAAGCATGGATGATGACCGACCCGGCAGTATCCTGGAATCCTTTCGTGAAACCTAACGCACCATCCAGCACCAGATACTCATTCAGCAAATATGCCGGAATCAGGAAGAGTGCCAGCAACGCATATTGAAAAACCCGCAGGCGTCCAAGCACGGCGCCCATGGCAATCAATGCAGAGGCCACTGCAAATTCGGCGAACATCAAGGCTTCGACCGTATTTGGGGAAATTTCGTGGCCCATTATTCCGTTCGCACGCAACAATATGTAGAGAGGAAGGCCCACTGCCACCACCAGATAGGTGCCAGTTGTGGCGCCGAATCCGTACCTGCGGACGAATACCATGAGAAAACCGAAGCCCACCAGCAACATCGCCAGGATGTGGATGACGTAGTTGTACTGCGCTACTTGTCGCGCTTCGCTGAGTTCGGAAACGGCCCCACCTTCACTTGCCCAAGCGCTGAAACACAGCAGAAACAGATTCGCTACACCAGCTAGCGTCAAGCAGAGGCCTTTTTTCATTTGCTTCCCCCCATCTTCAGTAATTGTTCGACCTTCCCCAGCGCAGAGTGTGAACCTCGGTGGCCATAAATACAATAGGGTTATGCTGTATAACTTGCTCTGGTCTGGAACATAATCCATTGCTGCAGAAAAAAGAGCGTAGCAATATAGGAAAAACAAGATTGTTATATAAGATATTAAAAAATATAATAAAAGTATATTATTTGAACGGGCCAACAAAGCACCGCATGATGATTCATCCCGAAGAAAAGTGGCTGGCCAAACGGTTGTTCCTGGGTGGAATATAAAGAAAGCGTCTTTATTTATTGCTGGCAGGAGGCAGGCGAAATGGCGCTTGCGGAAATCCTGTCTGTCAAATACTGGCGGTTTGCAAAATGAAGCCGCATAAATAGATCCCGCTCCTTGTTATATGAACACCCGTAAGGCCTGAATGAGCAGGATCTGACGATCCTTACCTCGTTTGTTGCCACAACAAAATGCAAACGGCCATCGATTGTCGATGGCCGTTGCTTGAAAATTGGACTTCAGGAGTAACTAACTTCGGAACCTTTGAGTCCTACGTTGCCGCGCCCGCCTTGCGGCGGCGTAACCAGAAGAAAACCCCGACACCAGCCGCACCCAGCAACAGCGCGATCTCCATTACCCCAGGACCGGAACCATGACTGCCGTGCCCGCCCCCCTCTCCTACTGTCAATGGGATGCGGGCCACTACCTTCATCGCACCAGCCTCCTCTGCCTCCAGCAGCACGGTATATTTGCCCAAGTCTGCCATGTTCACCTCTCCGAGCGAAATACTCCCGGATGGATACACTTTGGGTGGCAGGGACAGTATTTCATGCCCATCCGGACCATGCCCTTCCATCACCACGCGCACAGCGAGCGGTATCTTGCGAGACTCAGGGTCGTTCAGATCCACCGACATAAGTATTATTCCAGCGGCCGGTATCTGCTGGCAGAATGCGTGCATCGGCGGGATATCCCCTTTTGGTTTCTCGTAGGCACTGAAATTCACAGAGAAAACTCCTCCCTTGATGACACAGTCACCCGCATGATGACCCTCATGGGCAAGCATTAGTTGCGCATGGGCTGGCAGCGTTACCAGCATTATCAGCACGGCCCAACTCAACCGTCCGGCCCATCCAGATACTTTATTCATAACCTCTCCATATTTTGATACCAAATTAATCGTATGCCTGGCCACCTTGCCCGGACAAATCACTTGCCGGATATCCCATGGAACCGTGCGTTGATTCGCGCAAAGCTCCCATTGACAGGAGAGCCTCGAGAAGGGGGAACATAACTCATACGCCCGACCGGACAAAGCCTTTATATCAACCAAAGGGAGCGAGGGCGCGTGCCAATTCATGGAACATCCAAGTAATCAGATTGTATAACAAATTAAGCGAGAATAGGAAGCGGCGCGTTCAGGAATAACACCCACTTGATGGGATCGATGGGGCATTTTGGGAATAAAACAAACCACCTTTTCCAATCTTGCAGAGAAACATTCCAGGAGACATAACCTGCTGCAAATCCAGGTGACTCTAATCTTCTGCGAACAGGCGCATGTGTCGTTTAAAGAGACTCCTACTTGCTGTACAATGTCTTTTCTGATATTAAAGCGTCTCCACGCACTAGCAGAAATTAAAAAGGATCCCAAGATGCCGCAAGAACTACTACGTAAACAGGCTGCTCCTTACAAACCGAAAAAGGGGGAGAGCTACATGAGTTCTAAGCAGCTCATGCATTTTCGCAAGATACTGGAAAGCATGAAAATTGAGCTGGGACAGGATATAGACCGCACCGTCCACACCATGCAGGATGAGGCTACGATTTTCGCTGACCCCAATGACCGTGCCAGCCAGGAGTCCGATATGGCGCTGGAGCTGCGTAATCGCGATCGCGAACGTAAGCTCATCAAAAAAATTGATGAGACCATCGCCAAAATAGAAAGCGGGGATTACGGTTACTGCGATAGCTGCGGTATTGAAATCGGATTGAAGCGCCTGGAAGCCCGTCCCACCGCCACCCTTTGCATAGACTGCAAGACCCTCGACGAAATAAGAGAGAAGCAAATAGCCAAATAAAGCTGGCTGCTCATTTCCCCTAGATGAGCCACGCCTGCCTTACAAAACAAAAAGCCCCACATCTTGCGACACGGGGCTTTTTTACAAAAACATGCTCAAATGGCAGCTACTCGCTACGAAGCAGCATCATTGCCGGTAACTTCAATAGAGACTGCTTTCATACTGAGGCGTAACCGCCCCTTTTCATCAGCTTCCAGCACTTTAACGCGTACCGCCTGACCTTCCTTGAGGTGATCGGCGACATTATTGACGCGCTCATTGGCAATCTGAGAAATATGTAGCAAACCGTCCTTACCCGGCAGGACACTGACAATCGCGCCAAAATCCAGAAGTTTGAGTACAGTGCCGTCGTATATTCTGCCCACCTCTACTTCGGCAGTAATATCTTCGATACGCTTCCTTGCCAGTTCGCCTCCCTCGGCGCTAATACAGGCTATCATGACAGTGCCGTCGTCGGTAATGTCTATGGTAGTGCCAGTTTCCTCGGTCAGTGCACGAATCACTGCACCGCCCTTGCCAATAACATCGCGTATCTTCTCGGGGTTGATTTTGATTTTGATGATGCGCGGCGCATGTTCGGAAATTTCCTCACGGGTTGAAGGCAATGCTTGTTTCATGATCCCCAGAATATGCAGGCGCCCTTCTTTGGCCTGTACCAGCGCGGCATGCATGATTTCCTTGGTGATGCCCTGAATCTTTATATCCATTTGCAACGCGGTAATGCCACGGTCGGTGCCAGCAACCTTGAAATCCATGTCACCCAAATGATCCTCGTCGCCCAGAATATCCGTCAGCACGGCAAAACGGTTACCTTCTTTGATCAATCCCATGGCAATGCCTGCCACGTGCGCCTTCAACGGCACACCCGCATCCATTAATGCCAGGCACCCGCCGCAAACCGATGCCATGGAGCTGGAGCCATTGGATTCAGTGATCTCAGACACAACCCGCAATGAATAACCGAACTCTTCCGCCGAGGGCAACACTGCAATTAATGCGCGCTTGGCAAGACGCCCGTGACCGATCTCGCGGCGCTTGGGTGTCCCTACCCGGCCGGTCTCACCGGTAGCGTAAGGTGGCATGTTGTAGTGCAGCATGAAACGATCTGTGTAATCTCCTTGCAACGCATCAATTCTTTGTTCGTCACGTCCCGTGCCCAAGGTTGCGATCACCAACGCCTGGGTTTCGCCGCGGGTGAATAGAGCAGAACCATGAGTGCGCGGCAATACACCGTTGCGGATGGTAATGGGGCGCACGGTGCGGGTATCACGCCCATCGATGCGCGGCTCGCCATCGAGAATCCGTGAGCGAACGATTTTCGATTCGAGCGCGAAACAAACTTCCTTGACGGCTTGTCCATCTGGACCATTTTCCGCACCGACACCCACTTCGGCAAAAACCCGTTGCCAGATTTTATCTATTGTCTCGGATCGCGCTTGTTTTTGTTTCAACTGGAACGCGGCGCTCAGATCCGCTTCTGCCAGCTTGGCGATTCTTTCAGCCAAAACCGTATCTCTTTGCACCGGCGCCCAATCCCACGCGGTTACACCTGCATCATCGGCCAGTTCGTTGATCGCGTTGACTACTGCCTGCAGTTGCTGGTGGCCATACATGACAGCGCCCAGCATCACGTCTTCCGGCAATTCTGTTGCTTCAGATTCAACCATCAGTACAGCTTGCTGCGTACCCGCCACTACCAGATTCAGCTGGGTCTGTTTCAGTTGGGTAGCGGTCGGATTCAGTACGTAGTCGCCGTCAATATAGCCAACACGAGCAGCACCAATGGGGCCGCCGAAGGGGATGCCAGAAAGCACCAGTGCAGCAGAAGCACCAATCATTGCTGGAATATCCGCATCCACTTCATTATCGGATGATAAAACCGTAGCAACGATTTGTACTTCGTTATAGAAACTGTCGGGGAACAGCGGGCGAATAGGGCGGTCGATCAGGCGGGAAGTAAGTATTTCTTTCTCGGAGGGGCGACCTTCGCGCTTAAAAAAACTGCCGGGTATTTTGCCGGCAGCGTAGGTTCTTTCCTGGTAATCCACGGTCAGAGGGAAAAAATCCTGTCCCTGTTTGACATTTTTTGCACCTACCACCGTAACCAGCACCACGGTGTCGTCCATTGTAACCATCACCGCACCATGTGCCTGTCTTGCAATTTCACCGGTTTCCAGTGTTAGCTGATGACGTCCGTAGGCGATACTTTTCTTGATCGGTTTCAATTAGCTATCCTTTTTTCTATGAAAGCACTTCGGTTCCATGCCCGGTTGTCCCATGCAATATAGGACCCGCACCATTGCTTGTCGCTTCCTCAAGCAGAGGAGATGCCAGTTTATTTCCGAAGACCCAAACGCTCGATCAACGTACGGTAACTATCTGCGCTTCTGCGCTTCAGATAGTCGAGCAATTTGCGGCGGCGATTTACCATGCGCAGCAAGCCGCGACGAGAGTGGTGATCCTTGACATGAGCCTTGAAATGTCCGGTCAACTCATTGATTCGGGTGGTTAACAGCGCCACCTGCACTTCAGGAGAACCCGTATCTCCAGCAGCTCTTTGATAATTGCGCACTACCTGCGCTTTCTGATCGGTTGTGACTGGCATGTGTATTCTCCAATAAATGCCTGATGCGAAAGGCGGACATTCTACCCTTTAATGGGGTGAATTCTCAAGTAACCCGCCGAATTTATTTTGCAGCTCGGGGCATTTCCGAAACAAGTGGCGCATCAACTTGACCTGAAATAACAAAGATCCCACAAAAACAGGGTCCCTTCATTTGCAACCGAGGTTGGCGATATTAGCCCACGTAACCGACTCGGACCGAAGATATTTTTCAGCTGTTCATCAAATCTCGATACTGATGTCCTATGCTGCCGCGCAAGATCGAGTCTGCCCGCTTTTTAAAACAATTTATAGAAAACCCGAACTTAATCCGCTAGCAAGGGGTTGACCAAAGATCGACTAACCGTTACTGTTCTTCGTTCCGCGTATCATTTATTGGCAGTCAACATTGGGATTACCTGAAGGTTATGGATACGGAATTAACAGGCGCTGAGATCACGATACGCTGCTTGCAGGAAGAAGGGGTAGATTATATCTTTGGCTACCCCGGTGGGGCCGTGCTCTACATTTATGACGAATTGTTCAAGCAGGACAAGGTCAAGCACGTCCTGGTGCGACACGAGCAAGCGGCAGTGCATGCAGCGGATGGCTATGCTCGTTCCAGCACCAAGGTGGGGGTTGCCCTGGTGACATCTGGTCCCGGTGTAACCAATGCCGTCACCGGGATTGCCACTGCCTATATGGACTCAATCCCGCTGGTCATCATCAGCGGGCAGGTGCCAACTCATGCCATCGGCCTGGATGCGTTTCAGGAAGTAGACACGGTCGGCATCACCCGCCCCTGCGTCAAGCACAACTTCCTGGTTAAAGATATCGCCGAGCTGGCCACTACTATCAAGAAAGCGTTCTACATCGCCTCGACTGGGCGTCCCGGACCGGTGCTGGTGGACATCCCCAAGGATGTAAGCCAGCAGAAAACAGCGTTTGCCTACCCTGAGAGCGTTGCCATGCGTTCTTACCACCCGATCACCAAGGGGCATGCCGGGCAGATCAAGAAAGCGGCGCAACTGATACTGGATGCGAAACGCCCGATGATCTACGCTGGTGGCGGCGTGATCCTGAGTAATGCGGCCATGCAATTGACCGAACTGGTACGAATGCTGGGTTTCCCTTGCACCAACACACTGATGGGGTTAGGCGGATTTCCGGCCACCGACAAGCATTCTGTCGGCATGCTGGGGATGCACGGTACTTACGAAGCCAATATGGCAATGCAGCATTGTGACGTGCTAATCGCTATCGGCGCGCGTTTCGACGATCGCGTGATCGGCAACCCCAAGCACTTTTCTAACGAAGAGCGCAAGATCATACATATCGATATTGATCCTTCTTC
>JAPLQS010000009.1 GCA_026399575.1 Nitrosospira sp.
GCATTATAATTTGAAGCCCTGTGCCGTTTCAGTTAAAATTCGACCTTTCCAGGCGCGTAGCTCAGCTGGTTAGAGCACCACCTTGACATGGTGGGGGTCGTTGGTTCGAGTCCAATCGCGCCTACCAAAATATTGGTTAAAAGGGTTGGGCACCTTGATGAGAGTCTCCGGAGCAAGGGAGAGCCAGGTAATGGCAAGGAAGTCCACGAAAGACCGGGGCAATATCCGGGTAGAATTTTGGCGCGCCCAACACGATTCGAACGTGTGACCCCCGCCTTCGGAGGGCGGTACTCTATCCAGCTGAGCTATGGGCGCAAATGAAACTGCATCAAACCTGGTGCAGCGCGCGCTAGGATAGCTTTTTTTGCAGCATCCGTCCAACGACCGGATCGTATTTTTGCATCAGGGAACATGAAGATATACAATTCAACGCTTTTGCATGAGGAGTTATCGTGAGCGACACTGAAGGGCATGACTCGGCCATCAAGACGCCGAAACAGTTAATTACAGTTCTGCTGCTCGCGATTGTGTTTCCAATCGCGATCGTCGTGTTGCTGGCGCAGTATGCCACTGGCGGCATTTCGGTGAACAAAGATGATCCTGCCTTGACGGATGAATCCGTAGCCAAGCGACTGAAGCCGGTAGGTGAACTGGTGCTT
Source organism: Nitrosospira sp. (assembly GCA_026399575.1). Taxonomy (GTDB): domain Bacteria; phylum Pseudomonadota; class Gammaproteobacteria; order Burkholderiales; family Nitrosomonadaceae; genus VFJL01. Next base: position 660 of record JAPLQS010000009.1, read on the forward strand.
GCAAGTGACTTGCCGCCGGACGATGCGAATTCAGGGACGGGGATTGATCAAAGCGCGTCAGCAGCCCCGGTTGCAGCCGACAGCGGTGCAGACAAGATTGCGACGATCTATACAGCCAGCTGTGCTGCATGTCACATCAGCGGCGCAGCGGGCGCACCCAAACAAGGCGACAAGGCAGCATGGGCGCCGCGTATCAAGAACGGCAACGCGGCACTCTACGCCAGCGCGATCAAGGGCAAGGGTGCGATGCCGGCCAAAGGCGGCAACGTCAGCCTCTCTGATGACGATGTCAAAGCGGTGGTGGATTACATGGTGAGCCAGGCGAAGTGATTCGCCGTGAAATTTAAGTCAGTGTAGGGGCGGTCCGAGACCGCCCCTTATTTTTTGTATGACGCGGCGGCACTTCCGTTGCACTACCTCCACATGGCTACTTACGCAATCGGTGATCTGCAAGGCTGTTATAAGGAGTTCAGACAGCTTCTTGATCTGCTAGCTTTTGATGCTGCAGCAGACCAGCTGTGGCTGGTGGGGGACATTGTCAATCGCGGGCCGGATTCGCTGATCCTGTTGCGTTTCATCAAGGCGTTGGGCGATGCGTCTGTCATGGTACTGGGCAATCATGATCTGCATTTGCTGATGGTTGCGGAAGGTTGTGCCAAGCTGCACCGCAGCGATACATTGCAGGAGATACTGGCCGCGCCTGACCGGGACGAGTTGCTCTACTGGTTGCGGCAACAGCGACTGTTGTATGTGGAGGGTGATTACGTCATGGTACATGCCGGTTTGCTGCCGGCATGGAACGTGGCGCAAGCCGCATCGCTTGCGCAGGAAGTCGAAGCTGCGCTGCGCGGCGATGAGTTCCATGAATTTTTCTCACATATGTACGGCAACCAGCCCGATCGCTGGGACGGCAGTCTCGCCGGATATGATCGCTTGCGGGTGGTCACCAATGCCATGACACGCATGCGCGTATGCACCCCTGATGGGAAAATGAATTTTGCTTACAAAGGCCGAGTGCAGGACATCCCGGCCGGATATCTGCCATGGTTTGAAACGCCGCATCGTGCCAGTCTGGAAGCTACGGTCATTTGCGGCCACTGGTCGGCACTGGATTTGCAGATAAGGGATAACCTGATCGCGCTCGATACCGGCTGTCTGTGGGGCGGGAGCCTCACGGCTGTGCGTCTGGAAGACCGGAAGATTTTCCAGGTGCCTTGTGCGGCACCGGCAGGGACAACGCGCTGGCGATAGCGTGCTCGGTAAAACGTGCCAGTTCTCGCCGATTCTTCCCACTGCTGTTGACCGGGTCGGCAAAAATCAATTCCACCTCAAGCCACGGCTGCCGTAATATTTGTTGCAGCGATTCCAGCAGCGAGACATCGACGTATGCCGCCGCCTTGCTGATCTGTCCTGCCGTATCGTGGTAGCGGATTGCTACCGGGTATAACAAGGTCTCGGCGGCCACGGCCGGTTGCAATAACGATGCATGAAAATGCCGCAATACGCTGCCGTCGCTGGTGGTGCCTTCCGGGAATACTGCAACTCGATCGCCGATAGTCAGCGCATTATTGATGTCCTGATTGATGCGGGCGGTGTCGCTGCGTTTTGTGCGTTCGATGAACAGCGTACCTGCATTCTGGCTTAACCATCCGAGCAGTGGCCAGTTGCGGATCTCGGACTTGGCGACGAAACGGGCAGGGCACACGGCGATGAGTGCATACACGTCCAGCCACGAAACATGATTGGCTGCCAGCATCACCCGCTGTACCCCGGCGGGTGGTGGAACACCACTGTAGCGCAATTTAACACGGAGTATCGAGAGCAGACCCGCCGACCAGTTCTGCGCCATGCGTTTCTGCGCCGGTTGACTGAGATGCGGATATATCGCCGATTGCACCAATCCGGAAATGACGTGCAACAGTAAACGGGTGGAACGAAAGATTCGTGTCAGTAAACCGGGGGCGTTGTCCATGCCGCCATTATCGCATCAATACGAGCGGTCTTTTGTTTTCGCTAATGCGTCACCCGTGAAGCTCCCCCTCCCGACAGGATGCGCACCCGCTCGCCGGGCTTGAAAGTTTCGTTCGCTTCCACTTCCTGGGTAATCGCAACCATCGAGCCGTTGTCGAGTTTGACAGTGATCTCCACGCCTTTCCTGCGCGTCACCCCCTCCTCGACTGCTTGCCCTACCAGTCCGCCGCCGACCGCACCGAGCACTGCGCCTAATGCGCCGAGTGTGCCATGCCCCATATAACTGCCGCCGATACCGCCCGCTACGCCGCCTGCCACTGCGCCTACACCGCTGCGGGTGCCCTCGAGCTGCACTTCCCGCACACTTTCTACCACGCCAGTGCGCACGCTCTGTTCCTGCCGTGCCTGATCACGGGAATAGGTGCTGCCCCCCAAACTGGTTGCACAGCCGCTCAATATGACTGTGGATAGACCGATCAATGCTGCCGCCAGAATATGTTTCATTGTGTCCCCCTTATGGAATGCGACTGCCGAAAGCTTCAAAATAACGCTGATTGATTTCATCCCGGCTGAAACTGTGGTTCTGCCCGCCCCGCTGTGCGATTTTCAGTGCGCCCATGAGCGAACCCAGCCGCCCGGCCGTTTGCCAGTCCAGATCGTTGGCGATGCCAAACAGCAGTCCGGCACGGTAAGCATCGCCGCAACCGGTCGGGTCGATCATCGCCTCCGGCTTGACGCACGGAATTTCGATCTGTTGCCCGTTGGCATAAATCACCGATCCCTCTGCTCCTTTTGTGACCACCAGACCCTTGACCAGTTTTGCCAGCGCTTCCAGCGTACACCCGGTACGTTCCTGCAACAACTGGCCTTCGTAATCGTTGACCGCGACGTAATCGGCCTTGTCGATGAAATCCAGCAACTCTTCACCGTTGTACATCGGCAGCCCCTGGCCGGGATCGAACAGGAAAGGAATGTCCGCCTCATGAAATTCGCGCGCATGCTGCACCATGCCATCGCGCCCGTCCGGGGCGATGATGCCGAGACTCACGTCTTTGGCATCGGTCACGTGGTTCTGATGGGAAAAATTCATCGCACCGGGATGGAATGCAGTGATCTGGTTATCCGCCAGATCAGTGGTGATGAATGCCTGTGCGGTAAAGGTGTCGCGTACAGGGCGGACATGGGTTTGCGTCAGGTTCAGTTTCTGCAGCCGGTAATCGTAGGGCTGATAGTCATCACCTACCGTGGCCATGATCAGCGGCGCACCGCCGATCATCTGCAGATTGTAGGCAATGTTGCCGGCGCAGCCACCGAATTCCCGACGCATGTCCGGAACCAGGAAGGCGACATTCAGCATATGAATCTTCTCCGGCAGGATATGATTCTTGAAGTGGTCGTTGAACACCATGATGGTGTCGTAAGCAATGGAACCGCAAATGAGTGTGTGCATGGTTTTGAGCGCAAGACTGGAAAGCCGGATTATAGCAGCAGTATCGCTGCCGGATTCTGCTGCCGTGAGAATGAATCTTTAGAAGGGACGGGCCAGTTCAAGGCCAAGGTACATGGTAGTTCCATCCACTGCTTCTCTTGCACCGCCCCGCATGGTAACGTCTGTTCCTAGCAATACCCTAAGTCCCGTCATGGCCCAGCCATACTGCTTGATCTGGAAATTGGGGTCGCCGAGAACGATTGCTTCCGGACCAGTGAGCATGCGCTCGTTCAAGTTGTATAGCAGACGGCCACGCGCCCAATAGCTGTTTTGCCCGGTGACATAATTGGCATTGATATTCACACGCCAATCCTTGTTCAGGATACGTTCTCCCTCGATCTGGAATCTGCCACGAACAAAACCGCCGCGCGCTGGATTGCTCAGGGCATCCGGTGTGAACTGGGTGTCGCGATACACTACGCCGGCAAATGTCGCCCATGATCCCCATGGCCCGGATTTCTGGTAACCCAGCGAACCCTCTATGCCGCGTTGTTCCGCCTGAGTTTGCTGGCCACCATTGTCATAGGCATAGGTCAGGCGATCCACCCACAGGCGTTGTACCATTCCATTACCAAGACCGCCCAGACGGTTGTGTATCGGCATGATCATCCCGGCGTAGAGTGCCGAGTAAGTAGTTCCGGTATTTGTTTCCCCTCCTGTCATTGCCAGCACTCGCGGCCCAGGCGCCATCGCAGTGGCCACCGTATTCAGCAGTTCCTGCCTGCCTTTACTGCCCACAGGCAATGCATCAGCGAGACGCTTGGCATCGGCAAAACGCTTGCCCTGCAATGCGCTCAGCGCCAGCCCGCTACGCGCATCATGCTGCTCTGGATTCCACGTCAGCGCCTTGCCGAACCAGATGTCGGCAATTGCGGCTTCCTGCGCATTGAAGTAATGCCAGCCGCTCAACAGGGCGGCATCAGCGTCGTGATAGTGCTCGATGTCGTCGCCAAGTTGTTGCAGCAGTACGCGAAACGCGGCCTGGTTTTGTGCCTGATGTGCCGCCAGCAGTTTCTCCATACCGTGGTCGTAGCGCAGCCTGCGGAATTTGCTTTCACCTTCGTCGCTGCGGATTGCTTGCGCCTCGCGTTCGAGTAATGCTTCCCACATGGGAGTGTCCAGCCAGGCTTTGGCTTTATACAGTGTTGCCAGACGATCCTGTTCACCGCAATAAGGGATCAAGCGCTGCAAGATGAGGTGCGCGGCATCCGTCTGTTTCAGTGCAACTTGCGCTTCGGCCAGAGCCCAGGCCCAGTCAACGTGCGCACAGGCAAAATCCTCAGGATGCAGTTCTGCTAACTGTATGAGCGCAGCTGAGTCCTTGCTGTGAATAGCTTGCTCGATCTTCTGCCGCAGCCTGCCTTGCTGCAGCAGGCTGAGCAACTCCTGTGGCGGTTGCCACTTGCCATGACTGGCACGCATACGCTCGATTCCCGCCTGCAGCGCGTCATACTGCTCGTTCTGCAGCAATTGCCACAACAGTGTTTCGTCCGGCATCGCCACCTGCTGTTTCCTGGCAGGCTCGGCAACTTCTGTTTTGGTCAGGGAAGGTGCTGGAACGGGAAGTTCCACTGACGCCGCATGGCTTTCTTCCGGCGCCGCGATGTCAGGCTGGACAGTGGCACCAAGCTGGGTGTTTTTCTGCAATGAAACAATGTTGGACGATGTGGATGGGGAACTGGCCAATCTGCCTGCAGCAGCGGAAACGATATTGGATGTTGCAGGTACAGATCCGATCGCACCCCCCGCAGTAGCAGAAACGACATTGGAGGCTGCGGGTAGAGATTTGACCAGGCCGCTCGTGATCGCAATGGGTTGTTGTTCACCCGTATTTGCCGGTTTTCCCGGCGACTTGGCGGCATCCGCCGACCAGCCCAGCAGTATTTCGCCCGGCTTGTATTCGGTGGCAAACACGAAAGCACGGGGGAAATGCTTTTTCATTCCAGCCAACTGATTCTCCGCTTCCTGTTTGCTGCTCCAGTAGCCGATGCGCAACTTGTGCTGACCGACATGTTTTTCGATGCGCGCAAAAGGCAGGTCCAGTACTTTCTGCCAGGCATTCCTCACTACTGCCGGAGTGCCGGTCAGAACCTGAATGGAGTAATAGTCGCGGTGGGTGACCGGTTCAGCCGCGACCAGAGAGGGGGCCATCAGCCCCAGCCAGGGAATAGCTAGAATCAGTTTGAATAGAACATGCAATTTCAACGCCCGCGTTCCCTGAGCATGACTTTGGCTAGCAGCAGCAGCACTGAGGAATAATAATCCTGAGTGGGTCCCAGCGCAGGCAGACGCACCGAGCGCAGGTTAGGGTGGGCCAGTGTCAGTTGGGCAATAGTACGGATGCCGGGCGAGGCATCGTAGGAATCGATGCTGTCGTCGGTGAGATTGGTCCAGGCCGGCATGAACCTCGCGCCTTTGAAGTGTCCCCAATAGTCCTGGAAAGGCAGCAACAGTTCGGCGGTTTCGCGTTTCGCCCATAACAGATACAGCGGAATGCGCACTGCATCATAGCTGAAGCGCGCCGGGAAACCTGTTGCCGGGGTCAGTTTGTCAGCCAGCAGGATCCAGTCCGCCGGCAGTCCCCAGCGGCCGAAATGTGCTTCGAGCAACAGATTGATGCCGGTCTGCCGCAGCTCTTCCCACTCGGGCACAGGGTCGGCCTGGGCGATTTCCTGCAGTGCGGGGAACAGCCAGTAGGATGGATTGATCACCACCCCTTCCGGCCGCTCAAACCCTTCTGTGCCTGCGAGCAAAACGACCCCCCGGCTGGTCCTGCGCAGCAATTTTTGCCGGACGTCCTGAATGATTTCCATGGCAGCCGCGTGATAGGTCGGCTCCTGCCATTTGCGCTGGGCGCGCAGCAGCGCCCAGGCGACGAACAGATCGCCGTCGGCAGCATTGTTCTTGTCGCTCACGCCATCCTTGGGTGACCAGCTCCAGGCCAGCAGCTTGTCATCCCGAACCTGCAGATTTTGCCGGGTCCACTGCCACATGCTGTCGAATGCGGCACGATCGTCGTGATGGACGGCCAGCAGCATCGCCATGCCCTGGCCCTCGGAATGGCTGATGATATTGTCGCGGCCATTATCGATGATGCGCCCTTCAGGTTGCAGGAAACGCTGCTTGAACAGCGGCCAGTCAGTAGCCGCCGCGTTTGCGCCCATGCTGGACAGCAGCAGGAAAGCGGCCACCCATGCTGACAGCATCCTCAGCCAATCGCTAGCATATGCTCTACTAAACATGCGGATACTCAAAAAATTCATGTAAGATTCGATCTGGTTTCTTGAGCAGCAGGCGAAGCTCGAAGCCGCGCTGAAAAAGAAATTCACCAAGTTCATCACCATCATGTTCACCGACCTCAAGGGCTCCACTTCCATCGCTGAGACCGAGGGCGACATGGTCAGCCGCATGCTGATCAAGGAACACAACGACATCGTCATGCCAGCGATCCAGCAGAATAACGGCGTATTCATCAAATCCATCGGTGACGGCACGCTGTCTACCTTCGAAAACGCACTGGACGCGGTACGCGCCGCAGTGCGGATTCAGCGCGGCATGGACGAACTCAACATGGCGCAGAAGTTCAAAATCCCGGTGCTGATGCGTATCGGTCTGCATAGCGGCATGTGTATCGTGGAAAAGAATGATATTTTCGGCGATGCTGTCAATACTGCCTCGCGTTTCGAGTCGTCGGCCACCCCGGGCGATATTTTCATGTCTGAAGACACCTATAACGCCTTAAGCGACAAAAGCGAAATTTATTGCCGCTTCGTCAAGCAGGTTACGCTGAAAGGCAAGAAAGAACCCTACAACGCATACAAGGCGTTCTGGAACCCGCAAGAGATCGAACGCGACAGAATAGAGGGTGCCGCACCCGCTGCACCGGCCCCCAAGCCCACCTCCAAACTGAAACTCATCCTGATTGTGCTGATCCCGCTGCTGCTGGTGCTGGCGCTGACCATGCGCGACAAGGTGGGCGACCAGGTCGGCATGGGTAACGAGTCGCGCACCATCAACTACTCCATCCCTATTCCGGACGAGAAATAATCATTCCTTCTTCGCTTCCTTCTTCTGCGCCTCTCCCAGTTTGCGCGTGGCGCGGTAGCGCTTGAGCAGCACGAATATCAGGAAGGCCAGACCCAGTATCAACAAGCCCAGCAAGGCGTGGTAGGCGTAAGGATAAGAATAGAGAAAAGAGTCTATCCACGATACATCACCTTGTTTGCCGGTCGCATAGGTTTTGCCCACCATCATGCTGGTCACCCTGAACTTGGGTTGCGTCATTTCCACCAGCACCAGATCGCCATAAATTTGTCCTTGCACTTCGGGGTCGAGCAAGGCTTCGCCCAGGCGATACAGGTCCGCTGGTTCATCGGCGGAAAGTGTCATGATCGTTCGCCCCACTTGAAACGGTGACTCGAACTGCATCAACAATCCGCTGCCTTCACCCAGCGCACTGATCTGGCGGCTGTGCGCCAGGGTGGCGGTTTCATTTTGCCAGCCACGCACCACCGGGTAGGGGATCAAAGAGGTCTTGCTGGTGTGCAGCGGCGATTTCGCTTTCAACGTATCAGGCATGGTTTTCTGATCACCAATGACGATGACATCGCCTTTCCATTTTTCCAGTCCCTGGAATCCGACCCGGATATTCAGTAACGGGAAACCGTTTTTCTGTGTCATCAGGCCGACCAGATTCAGTGCGGCAGCAACCGCCTCATTGGAGGAGGGGTCGGTGAGGTAGATCAGCGAATCGTAACCATCCGGCCAGCGGGTAAAGGGGAAGCCGTTAAGCATGAGCAGTTCGAGTTTGGGCAACTCGACGAAATGTGGCATGTCCGGGAATGTCAGGGTGGAGTTGTCAAATATACTGACGAACAGATTATTCGTCAGTGTCAATTCGCACTCCTTGAGTTCGGGGTGCAGTTCCAGCCCGAATGAAATGATATTGGCGCCGGGTTTGAACAAATAGGTGGGCAAGTCTATTTGATAGTTCTGCAACACGTCCCCGTTTTTATTATTGAGCCAGATTGCACGTGCCGAAATACCATTAACCACCACATGTATGGCGGAGCTTTCGCGCCCGCCGGAGCCATAAGCGAAATTAAGCGTCAACTTGGCAGAGTGATTCTGCAGGACCAGCATGTCCGACGGCAGACGGAAGCTCAATTCCTTACCGGTAGGATTCATGCCTTTGAAGGTGGCGGTAGGAAAGTTCAGTGTTTTGAAATCATAGACTTTGTTGGCGGCCAGAACATCACGCCCGCCGTAAGACGCTACTTCGGGCATTTTGAATTCGAAAGCGTTGAGCTCCTGCGTGCCAGGGTAGGCGAAAGAAATATTGGAAAAAGTCAGCGCTGCCATTTTCACGTGATCAAAGTTTTCGCCGGACACTACCACCAGCGCGCGCGCATTATCCGCGCCACCGTCGGTTGGCAGCGGGAACACTTTAAGGTAACCGCCTTTCACCGCGCCCAGAGAGAGCTGATATGGCCCCAGAAACTGCTGCATGAAGGCGGTTCGCCCAATCACGATATTGTCCACACCGGGTTTGATTTGTGGTGAGACACCAAAAGTCACTTTGCGGTAATCGTAATGCCGTGCGACCCCGGAAGCGATGAGCGCGGCAAGGGTCAGGTTCTCCGCAGAGCGGTCCTCGGTGATGAGGTTGACGTGTGCTTCGGGGTAGGTCTTGGGGTCGAACAAGAATTTCGCGATGGATGAGAGCTTCAATGGCACCGGATTGAGCTCATACTCGACCTGCAAGGAAGAGTCCTGCATGCTGATGTCGGTCCAGAGACCCGGTGCGCATGGATTCTCGCATCCTGCTGTCGAATAACGCTGGGCAACCGTAAAGTCGATCTTGTTGTAGCCCGGCTTCAGGTACTGTGCGGGCACGTTTACCGCGAGCAGCGCATCGGGCATCAGCGGGTTGAGTTTGACCTGAGCGATGGGCACCTCGTTGATCTTGATGACGAGCTGGGAAAGATCAGCAATCATGCTGATGGACGAGATGTAGTGCAGGTTGAGCGTAACTTTCTTGACGTTCCAGCGGTCGGAAATGGGGATTTCCAGTCCTGCTGAGTCGCCTATGCACTTCAGTTTTATCATCGAGTGCGGCGTAAGCTTTTGCAGCGGAATCAGGATTTCCTCAGCCACTGCGGGCAGGCTGACCAACAGACCCAGCAGGCAGCCCAGCAGCAACCCCATCCGGTTTTTCCGTTCATTGGCTTGCTGCCGCCGCTTGAAAGTGGCAGCACTGCGGCTATTATCAGTGTTGAGGCAGGGTTCCATCATGTTTTTGTCTTCTTGTCGAGTTTTGCAGCGTTCTTGGCATCTGCCTTGGCAGCAACCTCGACAGTCGGTTTAGGTCCGATTCTGGGGATCTTGCGCCGATTTACCATGTTGCCGAGTTTTATACTGATCCCAGTAATAGCATTGGCGGCGGTTTTGGCGGCATCCGTGGGCACAATTCTGGGAATTTTGCGCCGGTTCAGCATGTTGCCGGACGGCTGAGCACTCTTGGCATTCATTCCGGCCTCGGCGGCGAGACTGCGACCGATCCTGGGGATTCTGCGCCGGTTCGTTATTTTGCCGAATTCTGTGCTGATCCCGGCAGTGGATCTGGCAGCATCCCTGGGGACGATCCTGGGGAGCTTACGCCGGTTCAGTATGTCGCCGGACGGTTGAGCGCCCTTGATACCCATCTCGGCATTGGTCTCGAGGAGCGCTTTGGTGGAACTACGGCCAATCCGAGGGATCTTGCGCCGATTTTCTTGCGCCTCGCGAAAAGTGTTTCTGACAAGCAGCAGTCCGCGTTCAGTATCGACCTGCAGTTCTTCCATATGCTGTCCAAACAATGAATAAAAGTTTATTTTTCTCAGGTTGGATAACAAGTGGGAACTAACCTCTTGCAGGAGTTTGAGGGCTGGGGTCAACAATTGGGCTGGCAACATAACCGCGCTCCGAGCGGTGCCTTTGAGGCCGGTCACGAAGAAGTACCACAGCATTTTCGACACCCCTTTGGAAGTGGATTTCTTGTCCCATAGCTCGAGCCAGCGCTCGCTGTCACCGTACACATAATTGACCGCTTCAATATATTTTTCCCGATTCAGCAACAGTTCGCTGCCGCATGCATAGCCGCTCTCTTCTTTCTGCGGGAAGAGCCGCATTATCTTGCCCTCAAAATGGAAGGATTGGCCGCGCATGTCAAAAGCATCCGAGTGACGGGCATCGATGAAGATCCGCTCCTGCGGCACCAGCGGGTACGGCACCTGTACCTTGAAACCGATGCCGGTCAGAGAAATGTCGGTCAAATCCGCTTTCGTCGTGTAATTCAGGCGCGGGAAGGTTACCTCGATTTCACCTGACACATTGATGCGGTGAAAATGCCGTATCTGTTTACGTTCCCAGAACGCACCCAGCGTCACCATTGCCAAGTAAAAGTTGTAGAGACACCAGCCTCCCGTCACCAGGGTTACCTCGCGCAACAAAGGGTAGTCAAACCATTTGTAGACTGCCATTACCAAAGCAATGGTGTTTATGACAACGATAATGAAAAATGTGATGGCAAGCGGGTTGAGAGAGATGTTTGCATGTGTCTGGCCCTTGGGGGTAACCTTGAATGTGGGTTTGTGCGGGTTAATGATTACCGAGATGACCGCAGGGATCAGGAACATGGCCTGCACGCTCTCGTATATTTCTGAAAAAAACGGCTGGCGCGCCTTGGAATAGAGGAAATCCATGAGGAACATGACAGATAACACGTAAGGCAAAATGTAAGCGACGACTTGCCCACCTGATGCATGGTAGATTTTAAGTCCCAAGAGGAGGAAGAGCGCCGGTGCGATGAAATAAAAAAAACGGGCCAGACCGAAAAACCAGAAGAAACAGGAATTGAAGTAGCATATTCTTTGTGGCCAGCTTAGCCCAGGGGCAAAAAGTGGGTTGTTCATGATGAACATCTGCAGCATGCCTTGTGCCCAGCGGGTGCGCTGCAGCACATAATCGTCATAGCTTTCCGGTGACAGGCCGCACACCATGGGCTGTTCCACGTAAATACTGTTGTAGCCTTTGCCATGCAACTGGAACGCGGTTTCGGCATCCTCGGTGATGGTCTTCCCGGAAATGCCGCCTATTCCCATCACATGGCTGCGGCGCAACACCGCCGCCGAACCGCAGAAGTAGCTGGCGTTCCAGAAATCCAGCGCCGGGTGGATGGTGCGGTAGAACATATCATTTTCGCCGTTGGGATTGCCAATCCCCACCAGGTTCTTTTCCACCGGAGTGGGGTTGATGAAGAAGTGCGGTGTCTGCACCAGAAACAGCTTGGGGTCGGCGAGGAAATAGCCCACCGTGCGCTGCAGCATGTTGGTGGTGGGTACGTGATCGCAATCCAGCACCAGGAATAGCTCCCCATCGGTGTGATTGAGCGCATGATTGACATTGCCTGCCTTGGCATGGGCATTGGTCTCACGCGTGATGTAATTGACTCCCAGTTCCTTGGCCATTTGCCGCAGGCGGAGATGACGGTTCCACGCGGCTTCCGCTGATTCTGGCTGGGCACGCTTGCTGAGTGTGCCGCCATCGTCGCAGATGTGGATGCGCAGCCTGTCCTTTGGGTATTCCATCTGTGTTGCAGCAATGACAGTGATACGGATGATGTCGTCGGACTCGTTGTAGGTGGGGATGAGAACGTCGACGGTCGGCAGATCGGTGGCGTCTTTCGGCAGTATCGTCGGGCGGCCTGTGAGCGGCCAGAGATTAACGAACATGCCGCAAAAAAGCAAAATGAGTCCATATGCCTCGGCCAGATAGAGTAATGCCATGCCAAGAAAATCCAGCGGCCCGGTATAAATCAGAGTCTGCAGGCTGCGCCACGAGAAGTAGCGTATTGCCAGAAAACCGGCCAGCAGCATGAACACCAAACGCCAGGGCGGCCGCTGGAATATGCGCAGCTTGTAAAACGCCATCATTAGAAACAGACAGCCCCAGCCTGTGATTGCCTGCTGTGTTGCATCGAGATAGTTCTGCGCAAAAAGGACCAGATACAGGAGTACCGCAATGAATGCCAGCGGCAGCCATTTTTGCAGTTCGTGCAGCGGTATTCTGGTTGGCGTCAGAGTCATTTGTAACTTAATCAGCTGTTGTGCTGCAATGGCATACTCATGCTGCTGTCTCCGGGCGAGCGGCGCCCAGCCTCATCCAATATGTGCTATGTCGATTATCCAATTGCCGGAGGGAAACAAAGTCGTTGAATAGAGGGGGGATTGCCCTTCTATTTGTCACTGATTTATTGGATAGCACTGCTGTGCATGTGCCTCTTGGGTCAAGTATGTGGGTGACGGGGGATAAATAACCGAGGAGGGGGCTCTGTTTGCAGTGAATCAAGGCGCGGCCATGCCGGGTAGAATTGACGCAAGCAGGTTTGGACGGATAGAATCGGCTGCTATGCCAGCGTGCTTGTTCTTTCTGAATGTGGCTGCTGATCTGGGAACAGCTGCGGCACGAAAACTCGGGGATGGGCGATTAAGTGGAAATGATGAACGCGAACACTCTGACGGTCGACGACTTGCTGCAACGGCTGGATGATCTCAACGCCATTGGCATCGCATTGTCGAAGGAACGTGATACCACCCGGTTGCTGGAGACCATTCTGCTGGCTGCCAAAGGTATCACTAACGCCGACGGTGGCACTCTCTACCTGATGCAGGAAGAACAGGGCGAACGCACGCTCAAGTTCGAGATCATGCGCACCGATTCCCTGCATATCGCCATGGGCGGCACCACCGGTGTGCCAATCACGTTTTACCCGATCCATCTGATCGGCAAGGACGGGAAACCGAACAATTTCATGGTGGTGGTCTACGCCGTGCTGCACGACGAGACTGTCAACATTGCCGATGCCTACACTGCAGAGGGGTTCGATTTTTCCGGTACCAAGAATTTTGACAAAAAAACCGGTTATCGCTCGCAGTCGTTCCTGACAGTACCGATGAAAAACCATGAGGATGAAATCATCGGTGTATTGCAGCTGATCAACGCCCAGGACAAACAGACCAATACGATCATCCCTTTTTCCGCTGCCGATCAGCACATGGTCGAGTCGCTTGCTTCACAGGCGGCCATTGCGCTGACCAACCGGCAGCTTATCAACCAATTGGAAAATCTGTTCGAGTCCCTGATCAAGCTCATCAACACCGCAATTGACGATAAGTCACCCTATACCGGCGGCCACTGCGAGCGGGTGCCGACGCTGTCCCTGATGCTGGCCGATGCGGTCAATCGCGCCACTGATGGGCCGCTCAAGGATTTTCAGATGAGCGAGACGGACAGATATGAATTGAAAATAGCAGCGTTGTTGCACGATTGCGGGAAGATTTCCACACCGGTGCACGTGGTGGATAAAGCCACCAAGCTGCAGACTATTTTTGATCGCATCGACATGATCGACGCTCGTTTTGAGGTGTTGAAGCGGGATGCCGAGATCGAACTGCTTAAGGCCAGACTGGGGTCAGGACCAGATTCGCCGGCAACTACGGAAATGGAGCAGCAATTCCAGGAACGTATCCACAAAATTGATGAGGATCGAGAGTATCTGCGCAGGTGCAACCTGGGCGGCGAATTCATGGCACCCGAATTGCAGGAGCGAGTCAAGCAAATAGGTAGCGGCTATACCTGGCGGAACAGCGAGGGAAAACAGGTTCCCTTTCTCAGCGAAGACGAGATCTACAACCTCAATATCAAGGCCGGTACGTTGACGGCGGAAGAGCGTGAAATCATCAACAACCATGTGGTGCTGACCATCAAGATGCTGGAAGAGTTGCCCTGGCCCAAGCATTTGCGCAACGTGTCAGAATACGCCGGCGGCCATCATGAGCGCATGGATGGCAAGGGTTATCCGCGTGGACTTACGCGCGAGCAGATGTCAGTGCAGGCGCGGATAATGGGCATTGCCGATGTGTTCGAAGCGCTTACTGCGGCGGATCGTCCCTACAAGAAAGGCAAGACGCTGACGGAGTCTCTCAGCATTCTCGGCAAGATGACGCTCGGCGCCCACATCGATGCCGATCTGTTCGACATATTTGTGCGGGAGAAAATCTATCTGGATTACGCCAGACAGTTTCTTGATCCGACGCAGATTGATGAAGTTGACGAGTCAAAAATACCGGGTTTTACCCCGGGAGCGGCATAGTACTGTTCAGCATAGTCTTTGCAGGATGCCGGAAGCAGCGCAACAGTCGGGTTTTTCAACAAGCGGTATTTCCGGCACCCTACCTCAGGATGACCGTTTCCAGGTTAAATCCGGTTCGCGTGCAGCTTTCACGTCATCCAGTTTGCGTACCGGCGTGGTATGCGGCGCGCCTTTGACCATTTCCGGCTGGGCGTAAGCTTCAGCCAGGATTTCCTTCATGGATGAGATAAAGGCATCGAGAGTTTGCTTGGACTCGGTCTCAGCCGGCTCGATCAGCAGGCATTCCGGCACCAGCATTGGGAAGTAGGTGGTGGGGGCGTGGTAACCCTTGTCCAGCAGACGCTTGGCCACATTCATCGCAGTCACGCCGGTTTTTTCCTTGAGATCTTTCAGCGTGACAATGAATTCATGGCTGGCGCGGCGAGTTGGGTAGGCGATTTCAAAACCCGCTTTGCTCAATTCCGCCATCAAATAATTGGCATTGAGCGTGGCGAACTCGGCTACCCGGTACATGCCTTCCGCACCCAGCAGACGGATGTAGATATAGGCCCGCAGCAGCACGCCGGCATTGCCCATATGCGCAGACAACCTGCCAATGGATTGCGGTATCTCTTTTTCCGTCAACCAGCGGTACTTTCCCTGTTCGAATGCCACGATCGGTACCGGCATGAACGGTAACAGGCGCTCGGCAACCCCTATCGGCGCGGAGCCTGGACCGCCGCCGCCATGCGGGGTGGAGAAAGTCTTGTGCAGATTGATGTGTATCACGTCAAACCCCATGTCGCCCGGTTTTACCTTGCCAAGTATCGCATTCAGGTTTGCACCATCATAGTAGAGCAGTCCGCCAGCCTCGTGAACGATCCTGCTCATTTCAGCAATGTTCTTTTCGAATATGCCGAGCGTGGACGGATTGGTCAGCATTAATCCGGCGGTTTTCGGTCCTACCGCCGCTTTCAGCGCAGCCATATCGACATCGCCTTCCTTGCCGGTGGGAATTTCCACCACCGTGTAACCGCACATCACCGCCGTGGCAGGGTTGGTGCCGTGGGCTGCATCGGGGACGATGATTTCGGTACGGGCATAATCCCCGCGCGCTTCATGGTAGGCACGTATCATGGCCACGCCGACCAACTCGCCTTGCGCGCCAGCCATCGGCGTAAGACTCACGCCCGCCATGCCGGTGACATCCTTCAGTATTTCCTGCAATTCGTACATGCACGCCAGGAAACCTTGCCCGGTATCTTCCGGCGCCAGCGGATGCCGCGCCAGAAATTGCGGCAGCATGGCCAGCGAATTGCATGCCCGCGGATTGTATTTCATGGTGCAGGAGCCCAGCGGATAGAACTGCGTGTCGA
Organism: Nitrosospira sp.; assembly: GCA_026399575.1. GTDB lineage: Bacteria > Pseudomonadota > Gammaproteobacteria > Burkholderiales > Nitrosomonadaceae > VFJL01. Next base: position 16,666 of record JAPLQS010000009.1, read on the forward strand.
TCGAGAAATTCAATTGCGACAGCCGCGTGTAATGGCGCACCGTATCCATTTCAGAGACTTCCGGCAACAGTGGCGGTGTTTTGCGCAGCAGGTGCTGCGGAATATTTCTGACTTCCGCAGCAGTTGTCGGAGATTGGGAGTAGTTGCGCCGCCCGGGGCGTGAGTGTTCGAATATCAGCATGGTTGGATCCGCACCTTTGCGGTTAGTGTTCTGTAAGGTTTATTTCAACGCAGCCAAAGCCGCATCGTAATCAGGTTCGTCTTTTATTTCCGGCACCAGTTCAGCATGGATTACGGTGTCATTTTCATCCAGCACCACCACTGCACGTGCGGTGACACCAGCCAACGGACTGTCGGTGATGGCAACGCCGTAATTTTTCATGAATTCGGCACCGCGCATGGTTGACAGCACCACCACTTTGTCCAATCCTTCAGCATCGCAGAAGCGGCTCATCGCAAAAGGCAGGTCGGCGGCAATTATCAACACCACGGTATTGTGCATGTTGCTGGCTTTCTCGTTGAATTTGCGCGTGGAAATGGCACAGACAGGTGTGTCCAGACTGGGCACGATGTTCAGTACTTTCTTCTTGCCGGCAAAATCAGCCAGCGTTACATCTTTCAAATCCTTGTTTACCAGCGAGAATGCCGGCGCCTTGGTGCCGACTTTCGGAAAAGTGCCTTCGACTTTGATGGGGGTGCCTGCGAGAGTGACCATGTTGTTCTCCTTGGTTAAAGATCGATCAAGATTATGTTGCGATGTGCGTCGGTGTATCCTGTTACGCCAGTACCCGGCCCAGATGCTCCACGTATTTTTTCAAGTCGTCCGCTATTTTGGTTTCGGTTGCGCATACCAGTAGCGCATTGCCGAGTTCCGGGTAATGTTCTCCCAGGTCCAGTCCGGCCAATATCCCCTGGGCTTTAAGCATTTGCAGCACGGCGCCGGTTGGTGTGGGCAGCGTTACTGCCGCTTCGTGAAACAAGGGGCCGCTGAAAATTCTTTTTACCCCTTTCAGGGTCTCCAGTTGTTCGACCAGTGCCACGGTATTGGCGTGGGACTGGGCAGCTACCCGCCGCAGTCCTTCCGGTCCCAGCAAGGACATGTAAATGGTGGCGGCAGTGACCATCAATCCCTGGTTGGTACAAATGTTGGAGGTGGCCTTGGAGCGGCGGATATGCTGTTCGCGCGCCTGCAGCGTGAGCACGAAACCGGTCTTGCCATCCAGATCGGTGGTGCGGCCAATGATGCGTCCTGGCATCTGCCGCACCAGCGACTGCTTGCAAGCCATGAATCCGAAATACGGCCCGCCGCTGGAAAGCGGAATGCCTAATGGCTGACCTTCACCCACCGCCACATCTGCACCCGTGCTACCCCATTCACCGGGTGGGGTGAGCAGTGCCAGTGCCATGGGGTTAACCACGCCTATGGCCAGTGCGTCGTTGTCATGCGCCCAGTCGGTAAGGGCATCCACCGGCTCGAGCACACCAAAGAAATTGGGCTGGGGGATAACCAGCGCAGCAATATCCTGACCTGCGTAGGGTGCGAGACTTTCCAACAGCGTGTGACCGCATTCTGCGCAGTAGGGGATTTCCACGACTTCGATCCCCTGGTTCTTGACGATGGCGCGCACTACTCTGCGGTAGATCGGATGTACGGTGGTGGGCATCAGAATGCGGCGCGAAGACTTGTGCGAACGCACTGCCATCAAGGCCGCTTCAGCCAGCGCGGAGGCGCCGTCATACATGCTGGCGTTGGATACATCCATGCCGGTCAGAGAGGCCATCATGGTCTGGTATTCGTAGAGCAGTTGCAGTGTGCCCTGGCTTGCTTCTGCCTGATACGGGGTGTAGGAGGAATAGAATTCGCCGCGGGTGGTGATCTGCCACACTGCGGCAGGGATGTGGTGCTCATAGGCGCCGGCGCCTATGAAGTTGAGATAGCGGCCATCCACCTCGGCTCGCTCCTGCATCAACCGGGAGATTTCCATTTCGCTCAATCCCGGTAGCGCTTTCAGGCTGCCACTTTTCAGGGCAGGAGGGATCTCATCGAACAGCTCTTCAATGGTGTTTGCGCCGATGCTTGCAAGCATCGTGCTTATATCTTCTTCAGTATGGGGAATGAACGGCATGGTTTGTTTCCATGAATCGTGAGTAAGGAAATATAAAACGTGCGGAATACAAATTGAAGTATGAGACTGCGATTCACACTTTATTTTTATCCGACCGGGTTTGTCAATGCGCTTCGCTTTCAAGTACCTTCTGGTAGCCTGCGGCATCGAGCAGGCCATCCAGATCGGCGGTGTTGCTGGGTTTCAGTTTAAACAGCCACGCTGCATAGGCGTCCTGATTGATCTTTTCCGGTGCGGATTGGAGCTCGGAGTTGACGGCGGTTACTTCCCCCGAGATGGGCGCATACACGTCGGCGGCAGCCTTGACCGATTCCACCACGGCGCATTCTTCTCTCTGCTTGAGTTTTCGTCCCACTTGCGGGATTTCTGCAAATACCATGTCGCCCAGCAGTTCCTGGGCATGTTGGGTAATGCCGATCGTCACGCTGCCATCATCCTCAAGTCTTACCCATTCGTGGGATTTGGTGTATTTCAGGTTGGTTGGGATATCCATGTTTTCGCTCCGGGATTAAATAATATTATTCTGTTGTTCAGATCAGACTCTTGCCGTTCCGCACGAACGGGTATTTCACTACTTTTGCTCGCAGCATCTTGTCGCGCACCACTACTTGCACTTCATCGCCGGCGGACACCTGTGACGGCAGGCGTGCCAGCGCAATGGACTGGTTGAGCGTAGGCGAAAATCCGCCGCTGGTGATTTCACCTTCGGCTTCTGTGCCGTCATGGCGCGCAATGACCTTCTGGTGACTGCGCAACACGCCGCGATCCAGCAACAGCAGGCCGATCAATTGCTGTGTCACCGGTGTTGCCAGCAGCGCTTGCTTGCCGATGAAATCCCGCTCGCTTTTCAGATCAACTGTCCAGCCCAGTCCGGATTCCAGCGGGTTGGCGGCTTCATCCATGTCCTGGCCGTAAAGATTCATGCCGGCTTCGAGTCGCAACGTGTCACGTGCGCCGAGTCCTGCAGGCGCCACCCCTGCGGCATGCAGGGCATTCCAGAAATTCGCGGCATCAGTGGCAGGCAGTATGATTTCGAAACCATCCTCACCAGTGTAGCCGGTTCGCGCAATAAAATATTGATCAAACGTGGTTGCCTGGAACAGCTTCAGGTTTTCTGTCACCGCCTGGGAACCGGCAATGACCTGCCAAACCTTGGCACGGGCATTGGGCCCCTGCACTGCAATCATGGCCAGATCACGGCGCGGGGTGATTTCCAGGCCAGGGGCAAGCTCATCGCGCCGTGCCTGCATCCACGCCATATCCTTGTCAGCAGTACCTGCATTTACCACCACGCGAAACCAGGATTCGGTCAGAAAATAAATGATCAGGTCGTCAATCACCCCGCCTTGCGGATTGAGCATGCAGGAATAGAGCGCTTTGCCGGGTTGTGTCAGTTTGTCCACATTGTTGGCAAACAACTGCCGCAGAAAGGCGCGCGTACTCTCACCCTTGATGTCCACTGCCAGCATATGCGATACGTCGAACATGCCGGCATCGCTGCGCACCTTGTGGTGCTCGTCGAGTTGCGAGCCATAATGCAATGGCATGTCCCAGCCGCCGAAGTCGACCATCTTGGCGTTCATGGCGCGGTGGGTTTGATTAAGTGGTGTTGTTTTCAGCACGAATGATTATCCTAGAATTAAAAAAGGTGAAGTCACGTTACATGACTTCACCCCTCTGTCCTTTTTACCTGAGAGATTACGGAATGTTGATCCCGTGTGCCCCTTCGGTGGCCTGACTAAACGTCGGCGCTCTCCAGAATGCCTGTCGCAAGCGGTTTTCAAGGATCAGGACTGGCCTGATCTATGCCTGAGCGATTCCGGGGGGTTGCGCCTTCGGCGGCGCCACAGAAACTGGCGCGCTCTTCCGCTTGGATGTGAATGGCAGAGTGCGAACTATACTCCAGCAGCAGGGGTCAAGACAAGGCATACCTTGCCCATGTCGCGCATCTCTGCCTTGATCCTGGCGTTCTTTATCCTTGCAGCAGCCTGATCTCCGCCGCCGCCAGGTTTTCCTGAGTACCTCGTAACACCACCACATCGCCGACTTCCAGCCGGGTTTCAGCGTCCGGTAACAACTCCCGCGTGTTGCGCCTGCGCACTGCAGTGACTTCCACCAACAGCCCGCTTAGATCCAATTCTCCCAGAGTCATGCCGATTGCGGCGGAGCCGGGCGTGATCAGCATGCTGTGCAGCCGCGACTGCATTTGCTCTTCCGTTGCGTCAGCTTCGTCCGTAGTGCCATGAAAGAAGCCGCGGAACAGACTGTAGCGTTGCTCACGCGTTTCGCGGATACGTTCCATCACCCGGTTAAGCGGCAAACCGAATAGCATCAGTGCGTGAGATGCCAGCATCAGACTGCCTTCCATGATTTCCGCCACCACCTCTGCCGCACCGGCTTCTTTCAGCAGGTCAATATCCGTGTCGTCCAGCGTGCGTACCACTACCGGCAGCTCCGGCCGCAATGCCCGTACGTGGCTGAGGATTCTGAGCGCCGAGGCGGTATCGGCATAGCTCACCACCAGTACCTTGGCGCGCATCAGGCCGGCGGCAATCAACACTTCACGCCTGGCCGCATCGCCATACACCACCGTTTCACCTGCTGCCGTTGCTTCATGAATGCGCTGCGGGTCAAGATCCAGCGCGATGAAGGGAATCGACTCCCTTTCCAGCAAGCGCGACAGATTCTGTCCACTGCGTCCATAGCCGCAAAGAATGACATGGCCTTGTTCGTCCATGGTCTGTGCAGCAATGGTAGTAAGCTGGAGGGCGCGATTCATCCATTCGGCAGCGGAGAAATGCCGTGCCATGTGCTCGCTGCGCTCGACGATGAAAGGTGCGACCAGCATGGATAGCACCATCGCTGCCAATACCGGTTGCATGGTAGGGTTGTCTACCAATCCAAGTGCACCGGCCTGGGCCAGCAGGACGAAGCCGAACTCCCCCGCTTGAGCCAGATTCAGACCGGTGCGCACCGCCACACCGGAATCCGCCGTGAATAGTCGGGACAACCCTGCGATCAATGCTGCTTTCAGCGCCACCAGCGCCACCAGCAGCAGCGCTACCCACAAAAAGTTCTGCATGACGACCTGGACATCCAGCAGCATGCCGATGGTTACAAAAAACAGCCCCAGCAATATATCGCGAAACGGTTTGATATCGTCCTCAACCTGATAACGGTATTCGGTTTCTGAAATCAGCATGCCCGCGAGGAATGCGCCCAGCGCCAGCGACAGGCCGGCAATATCGGTGAACCAGGCGAGTCCCAGAGTAATAAGCAGTACGTTCAGTACGAACAGCTCGGAGGATTTCTGCCGCGCTACCAGATGGAACCAGGGGCGCATCAGGCGTTGTCCAAAAAACAGAATGAGCGCAAGCACCGCTGCCGCCTTGAGCAGGGCGATGGTGAGTGTCATGCCGAGATCGGCATCGCCACTGTCAACCGTGCGCGCCAGCGCCGGCACCAGGATCAGAAGCGGCACTACCGCCAGATCCTGAAACAGCAGCACACCGATAACCTGTCGGCCGTGAGGGGAGTTAAGTTCCAGCCGTTCCGCCAGCATCTTGCTGACAATGGCGGTGGAAGACATCGCCAGCGCTCCACCCAGTGCAAGCCCCACACGCCAGTCCAGCCCCAGCAGAAAGGCCACGGCCATGACGGTCAGCATGGTGGCGCCGACTTGCGCTGCGCCAAAGCCAAACACGATGTGTTTCATGGTGACAAGTTTGGGCAGACTGAATTCGAGGCCGATACTGAACATCAGAAACACCACGCCGAATTCAGCCAGATGACTGGCTTCCGACGCCACGGGTATCCAGCCCAGCGCATGCGGGCCGATGAGGATCCCTGCAAGCAGATAACCCAGGATCGGCGGCAGGCGCAGCAGACGAAATACCACGACTGCCAGCACCGCGGTGGCAAGCAGGATCAGGACCAGTTCCAGGGTATTAAGCATAGGTGGGACTCATGCGGCAGGCGTGGTCTGATGAATGCTCATTGCACAGCATTCTCCCAGCATAGCGAACAGGGGGTACTGAATGGCGAAGCGCGAATTGCAAGCGGGGAAGTGGTCGGAGTAACGTGCGCCACCGCTTTGGAACCCGTTCCAGTGGATTCCCGGAGCCATCGCTCTCAGAATTCAAACACTTGATCGTTGCGCAGCATCTGCAGTTTATGCGCTCCGGCGATCTCTTCAAGTTCGCGCATGATTTGCTCGAATTGTCCTGGCTTGGAGTGCGTGACGAAAATCTCCGGCTTGTGTTCAAGTTTGGCCAGTTCGCTGCCCAGCAAGCTCGGGCATAAATGTTTGGCTTGTAGCGCCAGTGTGCGCTCGCAGTTCGGGAACGCAGCTTCGATGATCAGCGTGCGCAGATTGCCGATCCGGTTGATTGCTTGCCACAAGGCATCACAGACGGTGGTGTCGCCGGAAAATACCAGGCTGGCTGCACCGCTGTCGAGGTGATAACCGACCGCCGGCACGGTGTGGTTGGCCGGCAATGCGGTAATGCTGCGGTCACCCAGCACGACCGGCTCACCCAGTGTGATGGTGTGGAAACGCAAATAGGGATTCTGTTTGTCCGGAATCTGGCTGAAATCCGGCCAGATCGACCAGTTGAAAATATGTGTGCGGATGATCTCCTCGGTTTCGCGGGTCGCATACATCGTCAGTGGGCAGTTGCGCATTGCGCCAACGCTGTCGAGAATGAATGGCAGACAGGCAATATGATCGAGGTGAGAGTGGGTGATGAATACGTGGTCGATTTGTGCCAGCGCCTGCAGCGACAGATCGGCAGCGCCGGTGCCGGCATCGATCAGGATATCGTGATCAACCAGCAGTGATGTGGTGCGCTGCGTGTTGCCGCCAATGCCACCGCTGCATCCAAGAATTTGTACTCGCATATTTTCAGATTTTTAGTACCAAGCTGTCTTGCCGGGCTTGGCCGGTATTGCAACACCCCGCTGCAATATTACGCAGAGCAAGTCCCGGATGGGTATGCCTATTGTGAGTGCGATTCTAGCCTAAATCCTTGATGAAATTGATTCAATTTTAACCGAATGCCATTAGGGAGCCGTTGAGCAAGTCCCACGCGGACGCATGCGACGTGCGACAGCGTCAGGGCATGTACGCTCACTGCATATTCGCAGGTGCCAGCAAAGCGCGGTGCTACAATATAAAAGTTCATTACATCCCATTCTCACTCCCATGCTGGTTCCTCATCTCACCACTGCCCTGAACGGCCCGATACTAGATCTGGAAAAGCGCATCCTTGACGCCATGCCGGTGATAGAGCACTGGCTGCGCGGGCAATGGCAGGAGCATATGGTGCCATTCTATTGCTCGGTGGATTTGCGCAATAGCGGTTTCAAGCTGGCACCGGTGGACACCAATCTGTTCCCGGGCGGTTTCAACAACCTCAACCCGGACTTCATGCCGCTGTGTGTGCAGGCGATGATGGCGGCAGTGGAGAAAATCTGTCCCGATGCTCACAGCGTACTGTTAGTCCCGGAGAACCACACGCGCAATATTTTTTATCTGCAGAATGTGGCCACCTTGCAAGCCATCATGCGGCATGCCGGACTGAACGTTCGCATCGGCAGCCTGCTGCCGGAAATCACTGCGGCGACCACGATCGATCTTCCCGACGGCGGCAGTCTCACGCTGGAACCGGTCCAGCGCCGCAACAACCGCCTGGGCGTAGAGGGTTTTGACCCGTGTGCCGTGCTGCTCAACAATGATCTCTCAAGTGGCATCCCCACGATTCTGCAGAATCTGGAACAGACGATCATTCCGCCGCTGCATGCGGGCTGGGCGACACGGCGCAAATCCCAGCATTTCATGGCTTACGACAGCGTGGCGCAGGAATTTGCAAATTTGATCGGTATTGATCCATGGCTCATCAACCCCTATTTCGCCTATTGCGGCAAGATCGATTTTTATGAGAAAAAAGGTGAAGACTGCGTCGCAGGCAATGTAGACGAAATTCTGCGTGAAATTCGGGAAAAGTATGCGCAGTACGGCGTCAAGCAGGACCCATTCGTCATCGTCAAGGCCGATGCGGGCACCTATGGCATGGGCATCATGACGGTGAGAGACGGCGCCGAAGTGCGTGCCCTTAACCGCAAGCAGCGCAACAAAATGGCGGTAGTGAAAGAAGGCATGCCGGTGACGAAAGTGCTGGTACAGGAAGGGGTATATACCTTCGAAAGCATCAATCAAGCGGTGGCGGAACCGGTGATCTACATGATCGACCATTACGTGGTGGGCGGTTTCTACCGGGTGCACGCGGGGCGCGGCATGGATGAGAACCTCAATGCGCCGGGTATGCATTTTGTGCCGCTGGCTTTCGCAACCAGTTGCTTGTTGCCCGACCGCGAGGCTCACCCGGACTGCACCCCTAACCGCTTTTATGCCTACGGAGTAGTGGCACGGCTGGCGCTGCTGGCAGCCGCGCGGGAATTGGAGCGGGGCGTCGCATCCGACCAATCATGATGGGTGACAAGCGATGAAACTTGCCTTCATTCTCGATCAACTGGATTCGATCAGAACCTATAAGGATTCGAGCTTTGCCATGATGCGCGAGGCGGCTGCACGCGACCACCGGCTGTTTGCGATGCAGCAGGGTGATCTGGCGTGGAAGGGCGGCATGACAGTCGGATTTGCGCGCGCGCTGACACTGACCGGCGAGGAAGGTGACGGGCATCGCTGGTACCGGGCAGAAGAACCGCAGGAAATGCCGTTGCAGGAATTCGATGCCGTGCTGATGCGCAAGGACCCGCCGTTCGACATGGAATATGTCTACAGCACCTACTTGCTGGAACTGGCAGAGAATCAGGGTGCGCGCGTCATCAACAGTCCGCGCGCGATACGCGATTACAACGAAAAACTCGCAATCGCCAGATTTCCGCAATTCACCGCACCCACTCTGGTAACCCGGCAGGAGCACCTACTGCGCGACTTCCTGGCCGAACACGGCGACATCGTGCTGAAACCGCTCGACGGCATGGGTGGCGCCAGCATATTCCGCGTCCACAGCGCCGACCACAATATCAGCGTGATTATCGAAACACTGACGCATTATGGTACCCGCACGATCATGGCACAGCGCCATATACCCGAAATCGCCCAAGGCGATAAACGCATCCTGCTGATAGACGGCGAGCCTGTGCCTTACACTCTGGCGCGCATCCCCAAAGCGGGCGAATCGCGCGGCAATCTGGTGGCAGGCGGCACCGGCGTGGCACAGCCGCTCAGCGCGCGCGACCGTGAAATTGCTGCAGCGCTGGGTCCGGCCTTGCGCGCTCAGGGCCTGATGCTGGTGGGACTGGATGTAATCGGCGATTACCTCACTGAAATCAACGTCACCAGCCCTACCTGCATGCAGGAAATCGCCGACCAGACCGGTTTCAATGCGGCCGCAATGATGATCGATGCGCTGGAAAGAGTGACTAATTAGGAGCCCCGTAGCTCAATGGCTTTCTTCAGGATAAATTACGCCCTCTACGAAGCTATGCTGCCGGCAATGCTAAAATACCAGTTTTGTCTTTCTCCTTATTCTCTGATATCACACAGCGGGTTCATACATGATCGGAATTCTGATTATTTCTCACGGTAATCTGGGCGACAGCCTGATTCATTGCGCCAACCACGTCATGGGAGAAAGGCCGCAACATCTATTGCATCTTGACGTCACCATTGCTGACGATCCCGATGTCACTTTGTCCCAAGCGCTGAGACTGGTGCAGCAGCTTGAGTGCGGCGACGGCGTGCTGGTGTTGAGTGACATCTGTGGCGCGACGCCCTGCAACATTGCCAGTCGGCTGAGCAACCCCGGCAAGGTAGAATGCCTCGCTGGAGTCAACCTACCGATGCTGGTGCGGGCGCTGACCTATCGCAACGAGCCACTGGCAGTGGTAGTGGAGAAAGCGCTGAGCGGCGGCAGAGAAGGCGTCATGCATATTCGTCCGGGAACGCACTGTGCAGAATAGAGAAGTTGAAATCCTCAATAAACTGGGGCTGCATGCGCGTGCAGCCGCCAAGCTCACGCGGCTGGCTGGTCAATTCCAGAGCGAGGTGTGGTTGTCGCGCAATGGCCGGAAAGTGAATGCGAAAAGCATCATGGGGGTGATGATGCTGGCCGCGAACAAGGGTTCCACCCTGGGTATCGAGACCACCGGCAAAGACGAAACCGAGACGATGCTGGCACTGGTGGACCTGGTCAATAGTTATTTCGGGGAAAGCGAATGAGCTTTACATTGCACGGCGTCGGCGTTTCTAGCGGCATTGCCATCGGCCATGCCCACCTCGTCTCGCATGTCGCGCTGGAGGTGGCCCATTATGTGTTGCCGCAGCATGAGATCGACAATGAAACGACGCGGCTGGATGCTGCTTTCAACCTGGTACGCGCGGAGCTTGAATCATTGCATGCCTCGGTCAGCGGTCCCGCCGCTGCCGAATACGGCGCGTTTCTCGATCTGCATCGCATGATACTGGACGACTCCACGCTTTCTGTTGCCGCCAAAGTCTACATTACCCAGCATCAGTGCAATGCCGAATGGGCTCTCACCCAGCAGATGGACGTATTGCTGGCGCAGTTTGAACAGATTGAGGATGCTTATCTGCGCGAACGTAAGGCCGATGTGGTGCAGGTAGTGGAACGGGTGCTGAAAGCCTTGCTGGGACATCCGGGCTATGTGCCGCCGCCGGTGCAGCGCGATGGTGACAGCATTCTGGTTGCCCATGATTTAAGCCCCGCCGATGTGATCCAGTACAAGCAGCACCGTTTCACCGCGTTCCTCACCGACCTGGGCGGACTGACTTCGCACACCGCCATCGTCGCGCGCAGTCTCAATATTCCTTCCATCGTGGCACTGCATCACGCGCGCCAGTTAATCCGCGACAACGATCTGCTGATCGTTGATGGCAGCCA
>JAPLQS010000065.1 GCA_026399575.1 Nitrosospira sp.
AATGAGCAATAACAGTTTTTTCATGATCTCTCCTCCAGGTTGGATGTAAGCGATGGAAAAACAAAGTTTGCTGCTACCCGACAGTTGCAAGGCGTCATTCACCGCATCCAGAATTTTGGGAGACTCACACCCCGCCTGTCACTTTCAGTGTAGTTGAGGTCATGCAACTTGCTAAGACAATACGAGTTGCTGCGGGCGCAGCAGAGACAAAATAAACAGGAAGAGGAATTCTGTGGGAGTGTGAGGCCACCCCCGGTAGAGATCAGCTTGTAGCTAACTCTGTCGCAATTTCAGCATGCAAACGTTGCAGCATCGCCAGCGGGTCGGGTGCCTGCGTGATGGGTCTGCCTATCACCAGGTAATCCGCGCCGTTTGCCATTGCCTGGCGCGGCGTTGTCACCCGCTGCTGGTCATCCACGGCAACATCCAGCGGACGGATTCCGGGCGTGACCAGACAGAAATCCTTTCCCATCGTCTGTCTGAGCCGTGCGGTCTCCAGCGCAGAGCATACGACACCATCCAGTCCGCACGCACCTGCCAACCCGGCCAGCCGTTGCACCACGGCTTCCGGCTCGCCGCTCAGGCCGATATCGGCCAGATCATCCCGCCCCATGCTGGTGAGCAGGGTCACGGCGATCAGCCGGGTTTTCCCCGGCGGCAACGCCTCGCGCGCGGCGGAGAGCATTTTTCTTCCGCCGAGCGCATGCACATTCACCATCCATACGCCCAAACCTGCCGCTGCCTTGCATGCGCCTGCCACGGTGTTGGGAATATCGTGAAATTTCAAATCAAGAAAAACTTCAAAACTCTTGCGCATCAACTGTTCCACCAACTGCGGCCCGGCAGCGGTGAACAGCTCCTTGCCTACTTTCACCCGACAGAGCTGCGGGTCAAGCCGCGCTGCAAGCGCCAGCGCCGGTTCTGCGGCGGGAAAGTCGAGTGCAACGATAATACGTGGGTCGTTCATGCGGTCGGCGGCCTTACTTCAATCTGTCATCCATAGCAACGGGAGGCTCATGCTCATTCGTGGCCGGATACTTCTTTTTCAATGCGGCAATTTCGCGTCTTTGCCTGAATATTTTACCCAGACATGCCAGCACACCTATCGCCACTCCCAGAGTGAAAAAGACCAGCAATATCAGCATCAGCGGCGCCTGCCACTCATAGCCAAAAAAATATTGCAGCCTTACCGTATCGGCGTTCTTCACGGCGAAACCGAGCAACAACAGAAACAATACGATGCGCACGAACCATGTCAGATAATGCATGATTCACCCTGAGGTCAAAAAAAAGGCAGCGAGATCTTGCGACCTGCTGCCATTATATTCGTCTTTTTGTCTGTGATTCGTTTCAGTTCTTATGATCTACCCGCTCGCGCAATTCTTTGCCAGCCTTGAAATGGGGTACATATTTTTCCGGCACCCGCACTTTCTCTCCTGACTTCGGATTGCGTCCCACCCGTGGCGGACGGTAGTTCAGGTCAAAACTACCAAACCCGCGGATTTCAATGCGTTCCCCCTGCAGCAGGCTTTTGGCCATGGCATCGAGTATCATTTTCACCGCCAGCTCGGCATCCTTCGCTACCAGTTGCGGATAACGGGCTGCAAGCCTGGAGATCAATTCAGACTTCGTCATGAGCATCCTCTATTGTTCAGTATTTTTAACGTCCATCTTGGCCTTGAGCAGCGCCCCCAAGCTGGTAGTTCCAGAACTGGGCGGACTTTCGGTCGTGACCTTCTGCATTGCGTCGGTTTCCTCCGACATGTCTTTGGCCTTGATGGAAAGATTGATGCTGCGGTTTTTGCGATCAACATTGATGATCATTGCCTCAACCGTATCACCTTCCTTCAGGTGGGTGCGAATATCCTCGACCCGGTCGCGTGATACTTCGGATGCGCGCAGATAGCCTTCTACATCGTTGTCCAGCGCGATCACTGCACCCTTGGCATCCAGCGATTTTACTGTGCCCTTGACTATGCTGTTCTTATCGTTGACTGCGACGAAGCTGTTGAATGGGTCCCCTTCCAACTGCTTGATACCCAGCGAAATACGCTCGCGCTCAACGTCGATGGACAAGACCATCGCTTCCATTTCGTCGCCTTTCTTGTAATTGCGTACCGCTTCCTCGCCCGGCTGATTCCAGGAAAGATCGGATAGATGCACCAGTCCGTCTATGCCGCCCAGCAGCCCGATAAATACGCCGAAATCGGTAATGGACTTGATCTGCCCCTGCACCTTGTCGCCCTTTTTGTGGTTGATGGCAAAATCTTCCCAGGGATTCGGTTTGCACTGCTTCATGCCCAACGAAATACGACGGCGCTCTTCATCAATTTCCAGAATCATCACTTCCACTTCGTCGCCCAGTTGCACCATCTTGGAAGGATACATATTCTTGTTGGTCCAATCCATTTCAGATACATGCACCAGTCCTTCTATGCCCTGTTCGATCTCGACGAATGCGCCGTAATCGGTCAGATTGCTGACTTTGCCAAACAAACGGGTACCTTGTGGATAGCGCCGGGAGAGACCCACCCATGGATCTTCGCTCAGTTGTTTCATTCCCAGCGAAACGCGGTTTTTTTCCTGATCGAATTTGAGTACTTTGGCGGTGACTTCATCGCCGACGTTGATCACTTCAGAAGGATGCTTCACCCGCCGCCAGGCGAGATCGGTAATGTGCAGCAGGCCGTCTATCCCGCCCAGGTCAACGAACGCACCGTAATCGGTAATGTTCTTGACGATGCCCTTGACCACTGCTCCTTCCTGCAGGTTTGCCAGTAACGACTGGCGGTCTGCGCCCTGGCTTGCTTCCAGCACTGCGCGGCGTGACACCACTACATTGTTGCGCTTGCGGTCAAGCTTGATAACCTTGAATTCCATTTCCTTGTTTTCGTACGGCGTGGTGTCCTTGACCGGACGAATATCCACCAGCGAACCGGGCAGAAACGCGCGGATACCGTTAATCATTGCGGTCAGTCCGCCCTTGACCTTGCCATTCACCATGCCGCTTACGATGGCACCGGTTTCCATGGCCTTCTCCAGATCGTGCCATGCAGTCAGGCGCTTGGCCTTGTCGCGCGACAAACGGGTTTCGCCGTAACCATCTTCCAGGGCTTCGATCGCGACGGTGACAAAATCACCGGGCTTGACCTCGATTTCGCCCTTGTCATTCTTGAATTCTTCAACGGGGATAAAGCTTTCGGATTTGAGTCCCGCGTTCACGACTACGATGTTGTAGTCAACACGCACAACTTCGGCGGTAATTACTTCGCCTATGCGCATTTCCTGGCGCGTGAGACTTTCTTCAAACAGTGCGGCAAAACTTTCTGGGGAACTGGTTGCGGGGGAAGCGGTCGTCATTGTGAAAAATACCTGGTTTGAAATCCCGTCCAAACAATCATCTGGCGGGGTTGGTTGGTTAATAAAATTGCCTGAATACGCAGCTAGCTTCGCTCCCTGCCTATCGAACAGGGGCGCTATGCAGCACCATGGTAATCAAACAGCCTTTGCGCAGATTTCGGCATACTGTCTCAATACCTCATCCACCGCCTGGGTGATGTTGAGCGAGGTCGTGTCCAGCAAGCTTGCATCTGCGCCCTGTTGCAAGGGTGCCACGCTGCGATTGCTATCGCGCGCGTCGCGCTCCCGAATATCCTGCAAAAGGGTGGAGATATTAGCATCGATCCCTTTCTCCATCAACTGTTTATAGCGCCGCTGCGCGCGTGTCTCAGCGCTGGCAGTAAGAAAAATCTTGAGAGCTGCGTCAGGAAACACCACCGAGCCCATGTCGCGGCCGTCCGCCACCAGGCCGGGAAGCTGGCGGAATGCCCGCTGCCGCTGCAATAACGCTGTTCTGACCTTGGGATAGGCGGCAATCCTGGAAGCCCCATTGCTGCATGTCTCAGCACGAATAGCATCGGCGACATCTTCACCTTGCAGGTGGATCTTCGCACCAGCAAAAACGACCTCAAGATCTCTGGCAATGTCAGCCAGTGCGGTCTCGTCGGTCAGATCAATCTCCGCGCGCATGGCCGCGAGCGCTACCAGACGATAAAGTGCGCCACTGTCGAGATAATGAAACCCCAGCTTTTCTGCCACCCGCTGTGCCACCGTACCCTTGCCGGAAGCGGAAGGGCCGTCAATCGCGATCACCGGAATATCCTTTACATTCATGCCTGACCTCAATATTTATACAGGTAAAACCATATCCGTTCAGCCCCTGGCTATTGCCGCAAATTTCTCGAAATAATCGGGAAAGGTCTTGGCCACACAATCCGGATCGTTGATGCGTACCGGCGTACCCAAAGATGCCAGTGAGAAACACATGGCCATACGGTGATCGTCGTAAGTATCAATCGCTACATGCGCGACAAGCTGGGCCGGCGGCGGCGTAATGCGCAGAAAATCCGCTCCTTCTTCCACCGTCGCGCCCAGTTTGCGCAGTTCCTTGGCCATCGCCGCAAGCCTGTCGGTTTCCTTCACTCGCCAACTGGCGATATTGCGCAGCACGGTAATGCCGTCGGCAAACAAGGCCGCCACTGCCAGCGTCATGGCAGCATCGGGGATATGATTGCAGTCAAGATCTATTGCCCGGAGCCGCCCTGATTGCGGTGCACGCGCCTCGATCCAG
This sequence comes from Nitrosospira sp., assembly GCA_026399575.1. GTDB lineage: Bacteria > Pseudomonadota > Gammaproteobacteria > Burkholderiales > Nitrosomonadaceae > VFJL01. The sequence goes on from JAPLQS010000065.1 coordinate 4,631, forward strand.
TTATTCCCCAGGGTGATGCCTGCCCCCATTTGCTCCAGCGCTGCAGCGAAGCGTACATCGCCCTGCAGACTGTCCCGGCCCACCCCTTCCACCCGCACCGGACCGCCGCCAATGGCACCGGCCGCAAGAAAATAGGAAGCGGAAGAGGCATCGCCTTCGACAAATATTTCGCCGGGACTGCGGTAACGCTGCCCGCCACGCAGGATGAAGCGTCGCCATTCCTCGTGCTCTACCTGCACGCCGAAACGCGCCATCAGGGCCATGGTCAGCTCGATATAAGGCCGTGAGATGAGTTCTCCCGTCACCGCTACCGTCAGTGTTTCACCGGCAACCGGTGCAAACAGGGGCGATGCCAGCAGCAATCCGGTCAGAAACTGACTGGAAACATTACCCTTTACCGTCACCATGCCGGCATGTGTGCGAGCGGGCTTTATTTCCAGCGGCGGGAAACCTTCATTGCCAAGATAAGTTATTTCTGCGCCCAGTTGCCGTAGCGCATCCACCAGATCGCCAATGGGGCGCTGATGCATGCGCGGTACGCCAGAAAGCCGGTAGTGCCCATGCATCAGTGCCAGAACTGCGGTGAGCGGACGCAAAGCCGTGCCGGCATTGCCTAGAAACAGATCCGCCTGAGTCACCGGAAAACGCAACGGAAATTGCCCACCCACACCTTGCACTTGATAATCATTGTTGCCGGTCTGGACGATGGATACACCCAGAACCTTAAGTGCGTCCAGCATCCGTGCCGTATCATCGGAGGCAAGCAGGTCGCGCACCTGGGTGACGCCTTCCGCCAGCGCAGCCAGTAACAGGATGCGGTTGGAAATGCTCTTGGAGCCAGGCAGACGCACCGCACCCTGGGCGTTGGTGACAGCGGGGAGATCAAGAAATCCCATTACGCTTGGCGCGGATGCAGCAGGAATTCTCCCGGCGATCGCGCCGGATTATACGAGTTGAGTACATCAATTTTTATTTCGAGACAAGCGACTTCATCAGGTTATCCCTGAGCGTCCGCATCAGCACCATCTCATCTTGCTCGACTATCTCTGTTGTACCCTTCCTCCAATCGCCATACAGTAACCCGACGGGGCACCCGTTCAGGTTCATCGGCAGCAGGATGAAAGCACGGACATCCGGCAGCGTTTCGGTAAGCCAGGACGGTATACTGGCCGCCGACTTCGGTCCAATAACATCTGCGATGAACACATCCGCATTGTTGGCCAGCGCCAGATGGAATACATCCGCTGCGTAGGTCTCGGGAAAGGAAAGACTCGACAGCGCTTCAGGCATCGCATTGCCAAAACCCAATCTGCCCTTGAAAGCATCGCCATCGCGCAGGAAAGCGACCACGCGGTTGAAGCTCATGCCAGCATAGATGGTTTCAAGCACCAGGTTTAATATGTTGCCGAAATTCGTGCCTTTAGCCAGCGCGTTGGCAGTCTCGTTCACGCCTGCGGCCAGTTGCTGGGTGGAATCGGTCGGCTTGCCGTTCGGTACGCTGACAGCCTCCAGAATGGATGATTCCCTGGCATCCCTCACCGCGAAATTGATTGATTCCATGATGGCTTCGACTGGAACCAGCAAAGCGTTGCTGTAAAGGGACGCGAGTTCCATCAAGCCGTTACCGGCATTCTTGTTGGCTGACTCGTCTCGATCGGAGCGCCGTCGGCGCCAGAGTGGTTCCGTCAAGCCATTGCCGGTATCGTGGCTGGTTACTGCCGCCGCTGCCTCTCCCGCGAAACTGGCCACCATTTTTAGCCAACCCGGGGAACCGGGGATACTGGTCTCAACCGATGAAGTCGGACTCATCATGCTGTTGGCAATCTTCTTTGGCAGCCTCCATCGGCTGGCGATTTCCTGTGAAATTTCATCCAGCGTCATGCCGATGACCTCCAGTGCGGCCGCATTCCTTGACAGGGACTTGCTTGCAGAGACTTCCTCTATCCTGGACCATTCTTCGGGGAAGTAGAACACCACCAGCAACCGGCCCAGATGATGCATAAGCGCACAGACAACCGCTTCTTCGGCGTTTGCTATGTGGGCCTTGGCCGCCACCCCCCTGGTAATGTCGCCCGCAAGCAACGCCTTTGCCATTTCCGTGCGCGCCGCCGCAGAATCGGGAGCGTTGACGGAAAGCGTATCCACCAGTCGGACACTGAGTACAAGATACGAGAGGGCATCAACCCCGACGATCATTGCCGCCTTGCTGATGGTTGTTATCTCCCCGCCGATTGACGCATACATGGCGGAGTTGGCCAGCCGGATTACCTTTTGCGTCAAGGAAAAATCGCTCAATATGGTGCCGGTGATACCCGCCACACTAAAATTCTCGTCCTGTGCCGTTTCGGAAAAATTCCGCACAGATTTTGACAAGGCGGGAAAGTCTCCCTTTTCTTCCATGCGCTTTTGTATCAGCTCAAAAAATCCGGCTTTTCCGTTTTTAAGAGTTGATATCAGTGTTGTCATTTTATAAGTTTTTCCTGAAAAGAAGCGGCATCCATCGGCCTGCCGGTGAGATATCCCTGGACCAGATCACAACCCTTGGATTTGAGAAATGCCAACTGTTCTGCAGTCTCCACTCCTTCTGCCACCACCTGCAACTCCAACCCCGCGGCCAAGCCCAGTATCGCCAGAACGATGGCAACGTCCTCGGTGCCTTGCGGCACATCATCCACAAAGGACTTATCGATTTTCAGAACGGAAAGCGGCAATTTCTTAAGATAGGCCAGCGATGAATAGCCGGTACCGAAATCGTCAATGGCAATCTTCACGCCGGCAGCGCGCAAACCATGAAGGATAGTACCAGCTTCCTCCGGATCGCGCATCAATACCCCCTCTGTAATCTCCAGCATCAGGGAGGGCGACGCAAGTTGCGACTCCTCCAGCGCCTTATCAACCAGATTATTGAAATCTTCCTGCCTGAATTGACGGGGAGACACGTTAACGGAAATGTAAAAATCTGCAATCTTCATCTGCCACTGTTTCGCCTGATGACAGGCCGTCCGCAGCGCCCACGCGCCCAGCATCTCCACCAGACCACTGCTTTCGGCAAGCGGAATGAATACGCCAGGGGATACCAACCCTTGCCCGGGCCGATCCCAGCGCATCAAAGCTTCCGCTCCTTTCAACACTCCCGTCTGCATGCAGAAAACTGGCTGGTAATGAAGGAGAAATTCGCCATTCTTTATCCCTTCATGCATGGCCGATTCCAGAGACAAAGCACCTTTACCATCGCCGTCCAACTGCAGGTGATAAAGTTCCCAGCGGTTCTTGCCATGCGTACTCGCGCTATGCATGGCGGTTTCAGCATGTCCCAGCAGGACCCCACAATCCGCCCCATGATCGGGATAAGCCGCCGCTCCCAGGCTGATGCTCATATACATGCTGCGCCCCTGAATCTGGAAAGGCCGCTGCACTGTAGCCAGAATTTTCCTGCTCACCAGATCAATGTCCTTGCGCCAACTGGAAACCATCATGACCAGGACAAATTCGTCCCTGCTGACCCTGGCCATGGTGTCACACCGGCGGATAATCTCCTGCAACCGCTCCACCACAGCTTTGATCAGTTGATCGCCTACCCCATAGCCGAACGAGTCAATTATCTTCTTGAATCCGTTCAGGCTAAGGGAAAAGATCACCACATTATTTTTCTCGCGGCTACCGGTTTTGATACTGCTATTGACCCGGTCACAGAGCAGCCCTCTGCCTGGCAGTCCGGTAAGCGCATCGTGGGTGGAAAGATGAGTAAGCCTGGTTTCATTTTCCTTCCAGTGAGAGGCATCATAGGCGACGAAGACGTATTCGTTGCGCCCTTCCAGATACAGGATATGGCAGTCCATCCATACCGGCAACACGCGCTGCCGCAGCAGGCGGGAGACAAACGACTGCTTTTCCCCGGTGTGCAACGCCCTCTCTTTCGCCGCAGTGAATACTGACATATCCTCGGGCTGGATAAAGAACCTGACCGCCTCGCCCACCGGGCTGGCGGTTAACTCAAGAAATTCCTGGGGCGGTGCCGATGCCTGCCGAATAACGCTGCCTGCATCAATGCGCACGGTGAAATCGGTTAGCAATGATATAGACTTGAAAGAAACTAGATCATTCACGATAGGTTGGGCTTCTCCTGCCATTCTGCTGAGGAATCTGGCGAATTGTAATTATATAAATTAAGTGACAAACCCACAACAGCGACAATCATTCTTTGTATTCCAGATGCATGCTTCATCCCTGGCAAATTTCCATTCACGGATTGGGGAGAAATGAGCTCCCCAGTAGGGCAAGCGCTTTTCAAGATATTCCAAGCTCCGGCAGCCCCATTTGCCAACCAGGGTTGACCGGAATGGACGTGAGGTCTAGCCGACGAGTCATGCCTATTTTCTGGGGAAACCGCATTTGGGCAATCTCGTCTTTTATTTCGTCGATTAATTCTGGCCCCGAATATACTATGGTTTTATTGCAATAAGCAGTAAGTAACGGTAAAAACTCTGACGGGAAGGCTGGCCATTGCTAACCAGCCTTCCGCAGTCCATCTTGATCAGTCAATAGCAGCTTGGCAACGACTCCCTATCAACGCTAATATCCCATGCTGTTCTCGTTTCTTTTCTACGGTTGGCCAAGGAGCCGCTAATTTCCAACCCAGGGAAGAGATTACTCATAATTTGTTGCAAGTTTGTTACAACAATTGGAAAACCTGATTCTCGGGCCAACTTCAAATCGGGAATATGTCGTGAAAAGGAGAAGTGGAATGACTGGATTGAGCAAACACCTACACGTTCTGGGCATGCTGGTGGCTCTGTTCTGTGCTTCAACAAGCACCTGGGCCAACGTGAAAGACAGTGGTCTCATCACCGCCGCCGCAAAAGGTAATCTTCCAGGAGTCAAGGCAGCGCTCGCCGCCAGGGCCAATGTGAATGCCAAAGCAGACAACGGCATCACGGCGTTGATAACAGCAGCGGAAAATGGTCATGAAGAGATAGTGCAAGCACTGCTCGCTGCCAAAGCCGATGTGAACGCCGCAGCAAACGATGGAGGCACTGCGCTGATGGCGGCATCGCAAAGCGGTTTTCATGAGACGGTGCAAATACTGCTTGAAGCCAGTGCCCATGTGAACGCCAAGGCGGTCGATGGCAACACCGCATTGATCGTTGCGTCGCAGAAAGGGCATCGGCAGGTAGTGCAGGTGTTGCTCACCGCCGGGGCTGATGTGGCTGCCCGCAGAAATGATGGCCTCACGGCGTTGATGCAGGCATCACAGGAAGGGCGCTGGCAGATAGTGCAAATATTGCTTGCCGCCAAGGTCGATGTAAACGCCCAACTCAGCAATGGCGCCAACGCATTGATGCTGGCGTCGCAGATGGGCCACCTGAGAGTAATACACGCGCTACTCGCCGCCAAGCCCGAGGTGAACGCCAAGGCTGTCAATGGTGCCACCGCGCTGACACTGGCAACGAAATACCAGCACCAGGAGGTGGTAAAACTCCTCAAGGGAGCCGGTGCCAGGTAGGGGTTCTACATCCCGAGCAGTACGGAACCGGATCAGGCTGCCTGTACCGGGACGCTGCCACGCTGATCGATGATGCGATTCATCTCATTCACGTAAACCAGTCGCGGCTGGTATAGACGCAGCTCCGGCTCGGAATAGATTGCATAGGCCGCAATGATCAGAATGTCCCCTGGACTGGCTTTGTGGGCGGCAGCACCGTTTACTGAGATTATTCCCGAATTGCGCTGGGCGCGAATGGCATAGGTGGTGAAGCGCTCGCCATTGGTGATGTTGTAGATTTCGATCTGCTGGTACTCACGGATACCAGCGGCGTCAAGCAGCACATCGTCTATCGCGCACGAACCCTCATAATCCAGCTCCGAGCGCGTCACGCGTACCCGATGCAATTTGGCTTGCAACATGGTTTTCTGCATGGCTGTCATTTTACATTATAAATTCAACAGGCGAATTATAACCAATCTGCAATCCGCGATGGCGAGACTTTAGGAAGCGTTGCAATTGTTTACCTGACTGGTTAACATCGGCGACGTGCAAGCGCTGGCCTGCCATCCATCAAGAAAAAGGTATCCCAATGCCACACTGGTTCAAAGATAACTCGCAATCCATCGGCCATACCCCGCTGGTCCGGCTCAACCGTATCACCGATGGCGCACCCGCGACAGTGCTGGCGAAAATCGAAGGGCGCAACCCCGGTTACTCAGTCAAATGCCGCATTGGTGCGGCGATGGTCGAGGATGCGGAGCGTCGTGGACTGCTCGGCCCCGGTAAAGAACTGGTGGAGCCGACCAGCGGCAACACCGGCATTGCACTGGCATTCGTCGCTGCTGCCCGCGGCATGCCGCTGACCCTGACCATGCCGGAAACCATGAGTCTGGAGCGCCGCAAACTGCTGCTTGCCTATGGCGCCAGACTGGTTCTGACGGAAGGTGCGCGCGGCATGAAAGGCTCGATCGAGAAAGCCGAGGAGATCGTCGCTTCCGATCCCGGCCGATATGTCCTGCTGCAGCAATTCAAGAATCCTGCCAACCCGGCCATCCACGAACAAACCACGGGACCGGAAATCTGGAATGATACCGACGGCGCCGTTGATATCTTTGTCGCCGGCGTGGGCACTGGTGGCACCATCACCGGCGTTTCACGCTACCTCAAAAAAACCAGAGGCAAGGCGATTATTGCGATTGCGGTTGAGCCCTCGGCTAGTCCGGTGCTCACCCAACAACGTGCCGGTGAGCCGCTGCAACCCGCGCCGCACAAGATTCAAGGCATTGGTGCGGGCTTCATCCCGGACAACGTGGATCTCTCGCTGGTGGATGAGATCGAGCAGGTCAGCAACGAAGAGGCGATCCTGTACGCACACCGCCTTGCGCGTGAAGAAGGCATTATCTCCGGCATTTCATGCGGTGCTGCGGTAGCGGCGGCGGTGCGCCAGGCCAAACGGCCGGAAAACGCGGGCAAAATCATCGTCGTCATTCTGCCCGATTCCGGTGAACGTTACCTGAGCACCATTCTTTTCGAGAACGTGTTCGACGCTCAAGGATTGGCGGCATCGTGACAACCCAAAAAAAAACCAGTGATCCGGCACTGCCGGAGGCGCATCTGGAAATCGATGCGATTGTGGCCGAATTACGCTCTTTGCGGGTGGCCTCGCTGGAACACCGGCAGCGCCACGACCGCCCTCCCCGGCTGCCCTTGCGCAAGGCACTGGCTGAGATCGCGGATGGATTGGGAGCCGCGCTGTTCCCGAACCGCCTGGGCTCACCAGAACTCACCGATGGGGGTGTCGATCACTATGTCAGACAGACACTGGATACAGCGTTAAGGAAATTGCAGCAGCAGGTACGGCGCGAATTGCATTATGCCGTCAGCTCGGAGACCGACAGCAACACGACCCACGAACAGGCGGTCGCAATTACCCACGCCTTTGCCAAGCGCTTACCCGCGATACGTGATCTGCTGGATAGCGATATTTGCGCAGCCTACGAAGGCGACCCGGCCGCGCGCAGCGTCGATGAGGTGCTGGTCTGCTATCCAGGTATCAGCGCCATCATGTACTACCGGCTTGCCCATGAGCTGTATCGACTGGGTGTTCCGCTGATCGCGCGCATGATTTCCGAAATTGCCCATTCGGCCACCGGCATCGAAATCCATCCGGGCGCGCAGATTGACAGCAGTTTTTTCATCGATCACGGCACCGGTGTCGTCATCGGCGAAACCGCCATCATCGGCAAAAACGTGCGGCTATACCAGGCGGTGACCCTGGGCGCCAAACGCTTCCCGGTGGATGAGCACGGCGCGCTGGTGAAGGGATACTCGGTCGCATCACCATTGGCCGTGGCTCGACCATCGGCGGCAATGTCTGGCTGACACACAGCGTTCCGCCCGGCAGCAGCATTTCGCAGGCGCAATAAGGTATGCTGAAAATTCAGGATAATTCCGGTTCCACCACGCTGGCGCTGTTCACCGGCACCTTGTCATTGCCGGGCATCAGTTGCTCGATGTCCATCAGGATCAACATGCGCTGACCCACCGTGCCCAGGCCAAGGATATATTTGGCGATGAAACTGGACGAGAAATTCGGTGCTGGTCTCATCTGTTCAGCTGTCAGGGTGATTACATCTGACACCTTGTCCACCACTATCCCTACGACCCGTCCAGCCAGATTGAGTATGATCATTACAGTGGACTGATTGTATTCGACCTTGCCAAGGCTGAACTTGATGCGCATGTCCACCACCGGCACGATCATGCCGCGCAGATTGATCACGCCCTTGAGGAACTCGGCCGCATTGGCGATCCTGGTCACCGCCTCGTAGCTGCGGATTTCCAGTACCCTGTCAATCCCGATACCGTACTCTTCCTGACCCAATGTGAAAGTCAGGAACTCGTTTGCTTCACCGCCTGCTATCCCGGCAGATGAGACTGCCGCAGTCGCCGTTTGCGTTGCCTGTATCATCAGTCACCCCTCAAGAATCGTGCAACTTTCTCTTCCGATTCCTTCACGAATATTTCATGGCATCATCCCGTAAGCATGAAATATCCAGCTTAGAACTCAGCCCAGTCATCGTCACCACCAGCGGCAACCGCCTTATCCCGTAGCGTCGGCTTGGCTCTGACCGCGGGAGCGGCAGCTATTTTCCTGGACTCTTCTTTCTTTGCGGGTTTGGCGGCAAATAATTGCGTAACCCGTGCAGGGCGGCTGTTTGTACCCTCGTTCAACTTGAATGTGGCCACGGCAGTCGCCAGGTTCTGCGCCTGTTCTTCCATCGACTCCGCTGCTGCAGTCGCCTGCTCCACCAGTGCCGCGTTCTGCTGCACGCCCTCGTCCATCGAGGTAATCGCCTGGTTGACCTGCTCGATGCCCGCGCTCTGCTCCTGCGATGCGGCAGTGATTTCAGACATGATGTCGGTCACACGTTTCACGGAACTGACGATTTCCTGCATCGTCTTGCCGGCCTCATCCACCAGCTTGGTGCCCGAACCGACTTTCTCCACCGAATCGCTGATCAGTTCCTTGATCTCTTTGGCGGCTGCCGCACTGCGCTGTGCCAGATTGCGCACTTCGGTCGCAACCACCGCGAAACCGCGGCCCTGTTCACCTGCGCGCGCCGCTTCCACCGCCGCATTCAGCGCCAGGATGTTGGTCTGGAACGCGATGCCATCGATCACGCTGATGATGTCGACGATCTTCTTCGAACTGTCGTTGATCGAGGACATGGTGGTGACCACCTGACTGACCACGTTGCCACCCTTGACCGCGATTTCGCTGGCGCCGATGGCGAGCTGGTTAGCCTGTCTTGAGTTCTCCGCATTCTGTTTCACCGTCGAAGTCAGCTCTTCCATGCTGGAAGCGGTTTCCTCCAGGCTTGACGCCTGCTGTTCGGTGCGTTGCGACAGATCGCTGTTGCCGCGTGCAATCTCGCTCGCTGCCGTGTTGATCAGGTCAGTTGCCTCCTTGATCTGCGTCACAATCTCGGTCAACTGCGCCACTGTCTGGTTGGAATCATCTTTCAATTGGCCGAAGGTGCCGTGATATTCGCCAGTGATTCTCTCCGTCAGGTCACCCTTGGCCAATGCGCCCAGCACCCGCACCACCTCGTCCAGACTGACTGAACTGGTCTGCATCAAGCCGTTGATGCCCTCGGTCAATTGCTTGAAGAACCCTTCCTTGCCTTCCAGCGACAGTCTCTTGCTGAAATCACCCTCGCTGGCCGCAGTCACGATGCCCGCCACCTCCTGCTCAATCGCCACTTCGGCAGTGCGATCCTGCCATTCCACCGCAGTGCCCAGCCGCTCACCCGCCGGGTTGATCACAGGCACCAGCGTCAGCACGTACGAGCGTCCGCCGATTTCGCTTGCAATCTGTTGCGGCTGCGCTAGCGTTGACAGTTGAATTTTCTGGTTGAAGACGTCAAATTTCGCTCCCAGTACTTCATTGGCATTGAATCCCGACAGCTCCTTGCGCAGCGCCGCCTCACCCAGGCTCAGCATCTTCTGCACCGCCTGATTTGTGTAGATGATCGTGTTTGTGGTATCCGTAATCATCATTGCCGCAGTTGCCTGATCCAATGCATTCTTGATCCGCAGATTCTGGCTTGCCACGTGCCGGCTCTCATCCAGACTCATGCCGGCCAGTATCTGCATGGATTTGACGCCTTCGGTGAGGCTGCCGATCTCGTCGTAGTTCATGACCTGGTTCTGCCCGGTGTAATCTCCCTCGGACATTCTCACCAGGTTAGCCATCACCGCCTTGACCGGCCGCACGATGGCGCGCAGCAGCAGCATGCCGATCAAACTGGCCAGCAACACACCCAAAACCATCGCAGCGATGATCACCTGCTGACTTTTCTCATAGCGTCCAACAGCCAGATCGTATTCCTGCTTGGCCACATCGAGTTGCAATTGTTTGAGCGCCTCTACGCCGGTACCAACCGGCACATACAGAGGACGCACCACGTCAATGATCAACCTGCGAGTATCCTCGAACCTGCTGTCACGCAACGCAGCCAGGGTCGGCCTCAAACCATCAGCTATGTACTTCTTGCGATCCTCGGCAAACTGGTTGGCCAACTTTTCTTCATCCGGCGTGAGCGTGGTCGACATGTACTCGGCCCAGGTTTTATCGATATCCGCGGCATTCTTCTCAATCGTGGAAATGTTATTCCTGGCGAGATGCGTATTAACCAGGGAATCCAGCAGCAGCCGACGGTTATCCATCAGCAGCATCTCGATGCCCGACACCTGCTCGAGCGCAATGACGCGGTCTTCATACACGGTTTTCAAGCCGTTGTTGCTCTGATTCATTCCCACCATTCCCAGGACACCCACCCCGATCAGGGCGGCCGAAAGGAAGCCGATAATGCCGAAAACTCGCCCGCGTATGCTCAAGCTTCTGAGCTGACGCTTGAGACTGCCCAGCAGACCGGTTGCAACCAACTCCCCTCCCACCACGCGGAATTTTGCCTTGCCTTCGCGCATCTCACGGTAGAGTTCCTCCGTTACCCGGATCTGCTCCCGGCTCGGTTTGCTGCGCAATGACATGTAGCCGGTAACTTGGCCGCCTTCGGTGATCGGGGTGGCGTTGGCATAAACCCAGTAGAATCCGCCGTCCTTGCTGCGATTCTTGACCAGCCCACTCCAGGGTTTGCCCTTTTTCAGGGTCGCCCAGAGATCCTCGAACGCCGCCGCCGGCATGTCCGGATGCCGGATGAGATTGTGCGGCGAGCCGATCAATTCCTTCTCGTCGTAACCGCTCATCTCGATGAAAGCCTGGTTGCAGTAGCGAATCAGGCCTTTGGTGTCGGTCTTGGAAACGAGAAACTGACCGTCCTTCATTTCCTTTTCGGTATTGGTTACCGGCATATTCACTCTCATCTTGCTCTCCTGTTAGTCATTATTGACTGCTGGTTATGCCGCTATGGAATTCCTGGCTCGGCTACGGGGTCGGAGCGTGGTGACTGCATGGCTTTTATTGCCGTGCACAACTGCGCGCCTGCTCTGGGCTGCCAACTCATCACTGGCCGCATTCTGCAGCAGTCGTTCGAATGCTTCCGCTGACACAGGCTGGCCCAACAAGTATCCCTGCGCCAGGGTGCATTGATACTGATGCAGAAGCTGCAACTGCTCCTCCGTCTCCACTCCCTCGGCAATCAGGTGCAGACCGAGACTTGCCGACATGGCAATGATCGCTCTTACTATTGCCGCATCGTTGTGATCGGTAGCAAGGTTGCGGATAAACGACTGGTCAATCTTGAGACTGTCCAGGGGAAGCTTTTTCAAATATCCCAGATTCGTATAGCCCGTACCAAAATCATCCACTGCGATCTGCACGCCCATTTGCTTGAGCATGCGCAGAGTTTCAATCGCTTTATCATGGAGCAGCGCAGAACGGTAGGCATTGGCACTGCTTCCTGCCGCTCTTTCGGAAACCGGCATCAGGCAGCTTTCCGTGATCTCGAGTTCCAGGAATTGCGCTGGCAACCCGCTCTCGGCCAGCGCCGCGGCCACCGTCTGGATCAGGCTGGGCTGCAAGAATTGTTGAACGGAAAGGTTGACCGCTATTCGCAGCGGCGAAGCGCCGGCGTCATGCCAGCGCTGCATGCTGCTGCAGGCTGCGCGCAGCACCCATTCGCCAATCGGCAGGATCAAACCGGACCGTTCCGCAAACGGGATGAACTCGGCCGGCAGGATCAATCCGCGTTTGGGGTGCTGCCAGCGCAATAATGCCTCTGCCGCGACTATCCTGCCGCTGTTCAGGTCAGTCTGGGGCTGATAGAACAGCAGAAATTCGTTGCGTTCCAGCGCATGCCGCAGATCGTTCTCCAACGCCATACGCTCGTGAAAATGGCTGCTCATGCATGCTGCATATAAGTGGGAACTGCTGCCTCCTTGCTCCTGCGCATGGGGCATTGCAATATTAGCGTTCTTCATCAGTGCTCCTATTCAGATAGATTAAGAATAATTACCGTAGCCAACCACCGACATCCGGCGCCGCCAGGCATGTTCAAACTGTCATCGCCGCAAATTTCGTGTGTCACTTGCATCGCGCTCTCCGTTGATAGTCTGGTTTTGCCTAAGCATCCATGCTGCATGTCTACATTGCTGTGCGCAGCCATGCTCTGCCCTGTGCCGCCTGTTTGATACCGATCGCCTTCTGCAGGAACTGCTCGAATTCCGCTGCCGGCATAGGCCAGCCAAGAAACTGCCCCTGCACTATGATGTTTTGATACTGACTCATAAGCTGCAACTGCTCCTCCGTTTCAACTCCTTCGGCAACCACTTCCAGACCAAGACTTGCCGCCATGGCAATGATGGCTCTTACAATTGCCGCATTGCTGTGATCAATGGCGGTATTGCGAATAAACGACTGATCAATCTTGAGACTGTCCAGGGGAAACTTTTTCAGATAACCTAGATTTGAATAACCCGTGCCAAAATCGTCGACTGTGATCCACACTCCCATTTGCTTGAGTGTTCGCAGGATTTCCAGCGCTCCGCCAGAAGCTGGCATCAGGCAGCTTTCCGTGATCTCCAGTTCCAGGAATCGCGCCGGCAACCTGCTTTCTGCCAGCGCCGCAGTCACCGTCTGGATCAGGCTGGGCTGTACGAATTGGCGAGCTGACAGATTGACCGCTATCCGCATCGGCGGAGCGCCGGCATCATGCCAGCACTGCATGCTGGTGCAGGCTGCGCGCAGCACCCATTCGCCTATCGGCATGATCAATCCGGACTGTTCAGCGAGCGGAATGAACTCGTCCGGCAGGATCAACCCGCGTTCCGGGTGCTGCCAGCGCAACAATGCCTCTGCGGCGACTATCCTGCCGCTGCTCAGTTCAGTCTGCGGCTGATAGAGCAGCGTCAATTCGTTGCGTTCCAGCGCATGTCGCAGATCGTCCTCCAGCACCATGCGTTGGTGGAAATGGCTGCTCATGCATGCCGCATATAAACGGAAACCGCTGCCACCTTGCTCCTGTGCGTGGTGCATCGCGCTAGCGGCGTTCTTCATCAGCGCTTCAAATCCGTCCCCGTCGCCCGGATAGAAACTGATGCCGATGGAAGCCGAGACACACAGCTCCCGTTCGCCCACCATCACCGGCGCTGCAAGTACCTGCATGATCTTGTTTGCTGCCGTGAGCGCGTCTGCTGCTGCGCTCACGGATTGCAGGATGATGGTAAATTCATCCCCGCCCTGGCGCGCCACCGTATCGTTTTCGCGCACGCTCCGCACCAATCGCCGCGCAATCTCCTGCAGCAGAGCATCGCCGCCGCTATGGCCGATGCTGCCGTTGACAAGCTTGAAACGATCCAGGTCTATGCTCAATACCGCCAACATCTCGTGGTTGCGGTGCGCATGGGCAATGGCTGAACCGAGGCGCTCCTTGAACAGCGCCCGGTTCGGCAAGCCGGTCAAGTCATCATGGAACGCCATGCGCTGCAGTTGACTTTCGATCTTTTTCTGCTGGCTGATGTCGGTAAGAACCGCGACAAAATTCTGCACCCTTTGCTGTTCATCTCTTACGGAGCAAATATTCAGCAGCTCAGGATAAATATCGCCATTCTTGCGCTTGTTCCAGACCTCCCCTCCCCATTTCCCGGTTTCCGTGATTGCCTGCCACATGGCGGTGTAGAAAGCTTTATCCTGAAGCCCGGACTGGAGTATCCGGGGAGTGTTGCCAATCAGCTCTTCCTCGGTGTAACCGGTGATCTCGAGCAGCGCAGGATTGACAGCGACGATAACGCCTTGCGCGTCGGTGACGATAATGCCCTCCAGGGCGTTATCGAATACTGTCGCAGTCAGTCGCATCTGCTTTTGCATCGCATTGATCAGACCCTGTTCACGCTGCACACCCAGGGAAAATCCGACCTGCTGTGCGGCCAATACCAGCAGGGTGCGCTCTACCGCGCTGACGAAACTGTCCACCAACCCGGAACACACACACAGCGTACCGATACAATGGTTATCAACAAACAAGGGTTGTATCAGCGTGGAAGGGGCTTGTATCTTGAGCGTGAAATCCTTCCAGATACCGCTGCATTCTTCAACTGCCGACGCCTCTGTGACATGAACCAGCCTCTGGCTGCGGATACATGCGCCCACCGGATTGCCGTCATCCACCGCACCATCCCAGCGCAGCCCTGTCTCAGGTAGAAAAGAAACGGCTGCTCCTGCCGCTGCCATCACCCTGATGGCGCCATCCGCTTCGGTATAACCTACCCATGCCATCCGGTAAGGCCAGTGCGAGGCCAGCTTGCCGCAAACCTGCCGCAGCAGGTCTTGCTCGTTCGCGTGCGGCGTCAACAAGATATTCTGGACCTGCAGCATAAGGCTCATCAGCAGATAATTACGGTTGGCTTCGGTTGACATTTGTATTTTTTGGGAACTTCGCTCTGCAGGTTTCCGGGATTGATGATATTACGACGTGGATATCGACAACTGCTGTCGGAAAACCCTGAGTATCGGCTAGGAAAAACGTAAAGCGTTTGTCAGACTCTTCCTACAGTCTCTTCATCGAGTTCAGGGTATTATCGGTCTGCTTGAGATGCATCGAACTGAATCGCGGATGAGCAGAACAGCCAGAGAAAATACTGTGACCCAGGACAAAAACAACGCTGCCGATCAGCGCACAAATGGTGCAACTGCCAAAGCACGCCAGAAAAAAGCGCTGCGGCCAGGAAAACAGCAGATGCCACTGGAGCCGGTGGCAGCGGCTGAAACAACGCAACTCCTGCATGAATTGTTACTCCACCAGATTGAGGAGGAAGCACAGCGCGCAGAGTATCAGCAGGGCTTGCAGTCCGAAGCAAAGGCCGAGCTGGCAACCATGCTGGCGCGTTACACTGACCTCTATGACTTTGCTCCGGTAGGCTACTTCACTCTCGCGCACGACAGTACGATCGTGCAGGCGAACCTGACCGGCG
>JAPLQS010000022.1 GCA_026399575.1 Nitrosospira sp.
CCTGACTAGAGCTGAAGCCAGATCCGACATATTTGATTACATCGAACGGTTTCACAACCAGCGAAAACAGCGGCAATTAAACAGTGGTAATATTCATCAACACGCTCTTAACTAAGTGTCCGTGAAAACGGGGTAAAACCACACTGACATGACGAGCGAGAAGAACAGGACTCCCAGCGCGGTATACAACAGGTGAAATACTGCGGACAATTCGTGAATGCTGAGGTTCCCTTCCGACCGGCGCCCCAGAATGAACACAACCCCGATGAACCCTGCGAGGGTGGCGGCAACTGTTGCGGAGGTGTGGAGAAACTCGGAATACAATTGCGCCGCCTAATGGGGTCGCGAATTGAGCGGCACCCCGAGAAAATTGAGATGGATACAGACAGTGTAGCGAAGATTTCGCGCGGGCGCGGCCTATGCGACCAGCTCCAGCAATCGCTTCACTTCCGCCTCGTCCAGTTCCATCGATTTTCCGCGCTTGAGGCGCGGCGGCAGATTGATCGGACCGAAGCGCACCCGCGTAAGGCGGCTGACCATCTGCCCTGCCGCTGCAAACATGCGGCGCACTTCACGATTCTTGCCTTCTTTCAATATCACCCGGTACCAGTGATTGGAGCCCTCACCGCCCTGATCCGACAGAAGTTCGAATTTCGCCGGGCCATCTTCCAGTTCGATGCCGCTGGTCAATTGCGTCATCTGTTCCGGGGTCAGACGCCCCATGATACGCACTGCGTATTCACGCTCGACTTCAAAGCGCGGGTGCATCAGGCGGTTGGCCAACTCACCATCGGTGGTGAATATCAGCAGCCCGCTGGTATTGAAATCCAGCCGACCGATCGCGACCCATTTGGACGATTGCAGTTGCGGCAGCTTGTCGAATACAGACGGACGTCCCTGCGGATCATCGCGGCTGACGATCTCGCCTTCCGGTTTGTGATACAGGATAACGCGCGGCAAGCGCTCACCGAATTTCAGATGGATGGTACGCTTCCCTATCCGCACCACATCTTCCGGCCCGGCGCGGCTGCCGACTTCCGCCGCCTTGCTGTTGATAGTCACCTGACCGGTGGCGATCAGCTCCTCCATTTCGCGCCGCGACCCCAGTCCCGCCTGCGCCAGCAGTTTATGCAGCTTGTGCGTGACGCCTGGCGTGGATGCAGGGGCAATTCTGGCGCTGGTTGATACCGGCGTTTTCTTTTTTATCGGTCGGATCGGTCTGCTGACTTTCATCTGTTTCTCAGTGTGGCAAGGCGTTCATGCCCAGCCTTTATTCAAATAGTTTGAGAGTAAAACAAAGCGGCGGCGAATGACCACCGAGGACAGTGTCAATAGTACGACAAGGTGCGAACAAGAAGCCAACAAAATGTTGTCGGCAGAATGGAATTGTGATCAGACTTCCCGGCGCTCCATCACCGCCTGCGCCAGAGTGCCGCTATCGACATGCTCCAGCTCGCCGCCTACTGGCAAGCCGCGCGCAATGCGCGTGACTCTTACCCCCCGGGTGTGCAGCAGTTCGCTGATGTAATGCGCAGTGGCTTCGCCTTCCACGGTGAAATTGGTGGCCAGCACTACTTCCCGCACCACGCCGTCCTGTGCCCGCTTCAGCAAGCGGTCAAGATGGATTTCTCGGGGACCGATGCCGTCCAGCGGCGAGAGCCTGCCCATCAGCACGAAATACATGCCCTTGTAGCAGTGTGCCTGCTCCATCATCATCAGGTCGGCGGGCATCTCCACCACGCACAGCAAACCCGCATCACGCCGCTCGGAACGGCACAGTTCGCACACCGTTTCTTCGGTGAAATTATTGCACTTCTCGCAATGTCTGATGTGCCCCAATGCCTGGGTCAACGAGTTGGCCAGCCGTTGCGCACCCGCATGATCGCGCTGCAGCAGGTGGTAGGCCATGCGTTGCGCCGATTTGGGTCCGACACCGGGCAGGCAGCGCAGCGACTCGATCAGATCTTCGAGAGTGGTGGGTGTTTTCATTTTGAATGAAACTCAGAGAACAGTAGTGAATCCGGGAAGTGCAGTGTATCGACGCGGACAGATCGCGCCTTTCCTGCAATCAGAACGGCAGCTTCATTCCCGGCGGCAGCCCCATGCCGGAAGTGAAACCGGCCATCTTTTCCTGGGAGATGGCTTCGACCCGCCGCACCGCGTCGTTGACCGCAGCAGCGAGCAGATCCTCCAGCATTTCCTTGTCATCGCCGATCAGGCTGTCGTCTATGCTGACGCGCTTCACGTCGTAACGACAGGTCATCACTATTTTGACCATGCCCGCGCCGGACTGGCCTTCGATTTCCATCTTGGCCAATTGCTCCTGCATGTTCTTCATGTTTTCCTGCATTTGCTGGGCCTGTTTCATCAGGTTGCCCAAACCACCTTTCATCATTTTCTACCTCCGCTATTGAATGGGTTTGATCGAAGAAGCGATCAGCTTTGCGTCGAAATTCTCCACCAGTTCGCGCACGAACGGGTCGGTCTCGATGGCGGCAATGGCCAGCGATTGCTTCGCCTGTTTTTCACGATTCTCCAGTTCTGCGGGCGTCATGCCGGTGATGCTGCCCACGGAAAATTTCAACCGCACCGGCTTGCCGTAATACTCGCTCAGTGCAACTTTCATCTTGTCCTGGTAGGCCTTTTCCAGCAGATGGCGGTGGGGTTCCGGTACGCACAGTTCGATTCCATCCGCAGAGAAACTCTTTACTTCGCAGTTCTGCGCCAGCATTCTCGTCATGCCGTTCAATTTCAACTGGCTCGCCAGTGCCGGCCAGTCGCCGTCGAATGGAATTGCAGTCGCGGTTGCGCCCGGTGCCGCTGCAACTGGTGCGGCTGCGACTGGCACTGCAACCGCTGCTGCTACCGGTGGCGGCGTGACGGAGGGAGCCAGTCGAGTTGCAGCGGGCGGCGACCTGGTGCTGGTAACCGTCCCGGTAGCGGCCACGTCTGCTTTGCGCGCACCGCCTGCTGCTGCATCCCCCGGCATGAAAGCCAGCATGCGCATCAGCGTCATGGTGAAACCGGCGTATTCATCCGGCGCCAGGCTCAGGTCGCTACGGCCATGCAATGCAATCTGATAAAACAACTGGATCTCTTCCGGTGCGAAAATTTTTGCCAGCGCGAAAATCCGCTCACGCTCCGGCACATCCTCGCCGATCGCCTGCGGCACGGTCTGTGCCAGCGCAAGACGATGCAACAGCGCTGCCAGATCCTGCAAAGCTGCATCGAACGACAGGCTGCGTGCCTCCATCGCATCGGCCAGCGCCAGCATCTGCACTCCGTCTCTCTGCGCCAGCGCATCCAGCAAGTCATATAGGTAACCTTGATCGATGGCGCCCAGCATGGAGCGTACCGAGGTTTCGACAACCGTACCTTCGCCGAAAGCAATCGCCTGATCCAGCATGCTCAGCGCATCGCGCATGCTGCCCTGCGCCGCCCGCGCCAGCAATTGCAACGACATGGCATCGCCGCTTATCTGCTCCTGCTCCAGCACGTGCTTGAGATGCGCAGCGATCAGTGACGGCGGAATCTGCTTCAGATTGAATTGCAGGCAGCGCGACAGCACTGTGACCGGTATTTTCTGTGGATCGGTGGTGGCAAGCACGAACTTGACGTGATCCGGCGGCTCTTCCAGAGTTTTCAGCATGGCGTTGAAAGCTGGTTTGGAGAGCATGTGCACTTCGTCGATGATGTAGACCTTGTAGCGCGCACAGGTGGGAGCGTAGAGCGCGTTCTCCAACAATTCGCGCATATTGTCCACCTGGGTGTTGGAAGCGGCATCCAGTTCGATCAGATCGACGAAACGCCCGTCGTCGATTTCAGTGCAGGCAGCGCATTTACCGCAAGGAGTGGAAGTGATGCCGGTTTCGCAGTTGAGCGCCTTGGCCAGGATGCGCGCGATGGTGGTTTTGCCGACGCCGCGCGTGCCGGTGAACAGATAGGCATGGTGCAGACGTTTGCGCTCCAGCACATTGGTCAGCGCCTTGACCACGTGATCCTGTCCGGTCAGCTCGGAAAAGCTCTTGGGGCGCCACTTGCGCGCAAGGACTTGGGTTAGGGACACGATGTTGGTTGGCTGCAGAATAGACCAGGTCTACTTGTCAAAAAGGGTGGCGAGCCTAACCCCCGGCACTTGCAAGAAATAGCTGTGGCTGCTTCCTTCCGGACCTGACCAGGTTCACTACCGTGCAATGCGGGGAGGCCCGCCATAGAAAACAGTTATGAATCAACGAATATACTGCAAGGTCGCTGTGCATGCTTTGCCGCCACAAACGCCATCTTGCTGCTGTATTTGCATCATTGCTCAATTGCGTCATTGTGCACGGAGTTGCCGTCCGCGTCCACCGCGCAGGCTGGTTTTGTTCGATTCCGCTGTGCGCTCCTCCGACGATAGCTCTGGTATTCTTGCGTTATGGCACCTGACTGGAACACTACCTTGCCCAACTATCGCGGCCGTTTCGCCCCCTCCCCCACCGGCCCGTTGCATTTCGGCTCGCTGGTCGCTGCCGTGGGCAGCTATCTGGAAGCCAGATCGCGCCAGGGCGAGTGGCTGGTCAGGATCGAAAATCTGGACCCGCCGCGCGAGGTCGCGGGCGCAGCCAGGGAAATTCTGGCCACGCTCGAGGCGCTGGGGATGGAATGGGATGGCGAGGTGATCTATCAGAGCCAACGCAACGAAGTTTATCAGGCCGCACTTGCCGTGCTGGAACAACAGGGTCTGCTCTACCCTTGCGTCTGCAGCCGCAAGGAAATTGCCGATTCCAGCATCAACGGCATAGACGGCCCGGTTTACCCCGGCACCTGCCGGGGTCGCTTCCCCGCTGGCAGGAGCTCTACCGCGTTACGGGTATTGACCCATGATGATTCGATCGAATTCAGAGATGCCCTGCGCGGCCCGATCCGGCAGCAACTGGCGAGTGCCACCGGTGATTTCGTGTTGCGCCGGGCCGACGGTATCTACGCCTATCAATTGGCAGTGGTGGTGGATGATGCCGCACAAGGCGTAACCCATGTGGTGCGCGGCGTGGATTTGCTGGATTCGACCCCGCGCCAGATTTACCTGCAACAGTTGCTGGGTTACCCAACGCCGGCATACATGCACCTGCCGGTGGTGACCAACGCTCAGGGTGAGAAACTCAGCAAACAGACCCAGGCAACCGCCGTTGATGTATCCATGCCGGTAGTGCAATTGGTCGCAGCGGTGCGCTTTCTCGGCCAGACACCGCCGGCGGAGCTGGCTGAAAGCAACGTTGCATCCTTCTGGCGATGGGCACTGGAGAATTGGTCG
This sequence comes from Nitrosospira sp., assembly GCA_026399575.1. Classification (GTDB taxonomy): domain Bacteria; phylum Pseudomonadota; class Gammaproteobacteria; order Burkholderiales; family Nitrosomonadaceae; genus VFJL01. Next base: position 5,291 of record JAPLQS010000022.1, read on the forward strand.
CCGCAGAAAATTCCGTGAAACTCACGGTATTCGGCTAACCAGCAACCAAACCAATTCCGAAGCGCACTGTTCTTGCTGGAAAGTTATGCTACGCTTCCCGATAATGGGCGCCGCTCGCGAATTCTAGGGAACCACTGAAAAAGTCCTCCGTGGAGCGCGTTGCTGGTAAAATCTGGATGATTGCAAGGCGCGCGACGCAGGTCGTAGCCGGTCTACGAGGCCAAGGAGCGCAACACAGCAAGCGACCGATTTTGCCGCAACCCTACGGGACGGGGCTTTGCAGGCGGTCTGCGGTGTCAGGCTCGTAGCGAAGGGAATGGCCATTCGCGTTCTCGCCTTTCGTGCATCCCATCCCGCAAAGCCGCCGTCGCGCCCGCGTGGGACTTGTTCAGTGGCTCCTTAGGAAAAATTGTGGCTTTTCTGCCGTTTTACGTACCTGGGAACAAACAACTCAAGATTGTGATCGTGGGAGGCGGTTATGCGGGAATTGCCGCCATGACCACGCTGTTGCGGCATATGCCGGAAGCCGACATCACCATCGTCGATCCCCGTTCCCAGCATGTCAAGATCACCCATCTGCACGAGACCTTCCGCTATCCGCTGGAGGATGTGCTGGTGCCCTTCTCCGCTCTGGAGCACCGTTTTGGCTGCCATCATGTCTGCGCCGAACTGATCCCGCAGGAAAGTGCCCTGCAGCAATGGCAGAACGACAAGCTCATTACTCTCGATGACCAAACCCTGGAATTCGACTATCTTCTGATCGCATCGGGTGCCGCCGGGAAGCAGGCGGAGCCGACTGAGAATGTCGTGGTACTGCAGGATTTCATGACCCGCAGCGGCACGGAGATATTGAACAACCGACTGGATGCAGGCAACGCAGACGAGCAGCCCATCTCGGTGATCGGCGGGGGTGCAACCGGAATTCAATTTCTGTTTGAAATCGCTCATTTCTTGCGGCGACGCAAGATCAACAGTAAGCTGCGCTTGATTGACAGCGGGGAGCGGGTACTCAAGCAATTTCCCGAGGGTTTTTCCAGCTATACCCAGACACGCATTAACGACCTGGGTATCGATTTCCATCCCGACACACTTTATCGCGGACAGGAAGGTGGCGAGATTCTGCTGGAAGAAAAGGAGAGCGCGCGGCAATTCGCTTTGCCTTCCGCGCTATCATTCCTGTTCCTCGGCAAGAAACCGGACAACCTGCTTGCCGCCAATGCCTTCGGGCAAGTGCTGGCTGGTCACGAGCCGCTGCAAAACATTTTTACCGCGGGCGATTGCTCCAGCTACCATTCCTTTGGCTCCAATACCATGACAGCGCAATCTGCGGTGCGCAAAGGCAAGCTGGCGGCACGCAACATTCTGCGGCACTCCGGGACGCTAAAATTCCTTGAGCCCTATTTGCACCGCGATCTGGGGTATGTCGTCAATCTCGGACCGACCGATGCGGTGGGCTGGCTGGCACTGGAGGGCAACGTGGTCAGCGGTATTCCAGCATTGGTGATCAAGGAAGTAGTGGCGGCTCAATACGATTTGTTGCTGACAGGAATAGATACTTATCTTATCTGATTTGAATAAATACCACTGCGGGAGACGACTCTATGTTCGGTTTGCTTAAAGATATCCAGGTTACCGGTAAAGCCGGTGCGGTAATTCAGCGCCCGTGCGATGATGTTTTCAATTTTGTTGGCGCTGACTTTCTCAGGAATTATCCACGCTGGTCACCGGAAGTTCTCGACTTGAAATCTCTGACCGAGGGTCCAGTGAAAATCGGCACCATGTGCCGTCAGGTTCGCGTCGATCAGGGCAATCGCTCGGAATCAATTTTCAAGGTTACGGCTTTTCAGCCGGGCAGGCGCATTTGCTTTGAAGGCACCTCCAATCCCTTTCGCTGTGATTATGTGCTGGAGCCGGCCAGTTCCACGACGGCGAGCCGCATCACTTTTACTTTCGAACTGCTCAGGCTGGAACTCTATATGAAACCGTTCGAGAAACTCGTCCGTCTGGCGGTACAGGATGGCACCGAGAGAACCGTGAGGAATATCAAGCAACTGGTCGAGAACGAGATTGCCGAGCCTGCGGCACCCTGATTCTTGAGTTTACACATACGATTTTTAGCACGCTGTCAGACCATCAAATTAATATTGGAGAAAAGTGATGACTACTTTCATAGTTGAAAAAGATCCCGGGTTGATCCCGCAGATCCTGACCAAAATACTGGATTCCTGCGTCAATGGCGTGACTCTGTCCGATCCCGATCTGGAGGATATGCCGCTCGTATACGTAAACAAGGCGTTCGAGACGGTCACAGGTTATAGCCAGGAAGAAACCATAGGCAAGAACTGTCGTTTCCTGCAAGGTACGGATCGTGATCAGGAAGACCTGCCGCGCTTGCGGGAAGCAATCAAAAACCGTCAGCCAGTTGAGGTCACGCTCAGAAACTACCGGAAAAATGGCGAGCTGTTTTATAACCACCTGGCGATTACGCCGCTGTTTGATTCCAATGGCAAATTGCTCTATTACCTGGGCGTGCAATACGACATCACCCCACAAGTTCGTGCGGAAGAGGAAATCAAACGGCTGACCGGTTGCCTTGAATCATTGGCAAAATAATGGCTGGTCTGAAATTTGTCGGAACGTCCCTATGAAGCCCCTTGGGCGTTTTCTCATGTGATTCAGCCAGTTTCCGGCAGAAAACTCGGCAAACTGACACCGGCAAATGGCTGGAATTCGCCGCGAACCTGGAAAAGATGTATCTCCACATTGCGCGCGCCCCAACCGTAGAGCGTTTCAACCAGCAGGCGCTTGTCCATCGGAATCACCAGCAATACCTTCTGTCCGCGAAAACGCTCAAGGGCGGAAAGGATAAGAGCCGCAGCGCCCTCCTCGGTGCGCGCTATGCCGGGACCAATCATGTTGAGTGCCGGGTGGCGCACGCATACCAGCCAGCCCTCGATCCCGCCCGCTTCCGACTCGATGACCTGCGCGTGCAGCCAACCTCCGGGGTTGGCAATGGCATAGCGGTAATCGAGCTCGCGCCGGATGCCGCTGATTTCCTCCTCCAGCGCAGCCATGGCTGCCACATCATCAATCGTTGCAGGCCGTACGCGTTCACGCAATGGCTGCCGCCCCACATCACCGGTCGCAGGCACGGCAATTACCATATCGTGATATTTCTGCCGCGGTATCAGACCGGCACGGTTGTATAGGGAAAATGAATCCATATTCATCGCGCTGGAAACCAGCCGCAGGGCGGGGTAGCCACCCTCCTCGGTGAAACGCACGATCTCGTTCACCAGCGCGCGACCGATGCCCTGCCCGCGGTGTGCCGTGTGCACACTCATGATGCCGAGACTGACATGCCGTTCGCGCGGATGATAAAAACAGGCGCCGAGCAACTGCCCGCTATTCTGGCTAAAGGCCGCCACGCTGCAACCAGGCGTGAGATCGTTATAGATGTCGTAGAAGACGGCCGCATCGGCAGGTGAACACTGGAAGTAACCACGCCCCCAGCCGTGCTGCCAATACCAGGTGTTGAAAGCGTCATGCACCATCTCGCCATAGGCAACACGATCGTCGTCATGCAGGGGGCGCAGGATAAAAGACTGGCTGGTGGGGGTACTCATGATGCGGGAAAGATTATCACGCGTGTATCGACCAGCTCAATCACCGCCGAATTCGCACAACGCAAATACCTTGTGTCCGAGTTTCTCCAGCCGCGCCCTGCCGCCCACATCGGGCAGGTCGATCACGAAACAGCATTCCACCACTTCCCCACCCATCTCCTGTATCAGCCCGGCAGCGGCTTCCGCCGTGCCGCCGGTGGCAATAAGATCGTCCACCAGCAATACACGGTCACCCGGCTGGATCGCATCCACATGAATCTCGATGCGATCGCTGCCATACTCCAGTTGATAGTCGCGCCCGACCGTTGCCGCAGGCAGTTTGCCTTTCTTGCGTATCGGGATGAAACCCAGGTTAAGCTGGTAAGCGACCGGGGCGCCGACGATAAAACCGCGTGATTCGATACCGGCCACCTTGTCGATCTTCATTTCCCGGTAGCGACCGGCAATCTCCTGGATGGTCGCACGCAGGCCAATCGGATCTTTCAGCAGCGTGGTGATATCGCGAAACATGATCCCCTGGTGGGGATAATGCGGAATGGTGCGAATGCGGGATTTGATTGGCATGACAAGTCCTGTCTCTGGCTGTTGAAGGATGGCCAGCCCAAAGGCTGCGTGAATCCGCATGATGATCGCACAGGATGCTCATTGACAGGAAAATTTTGTGGGGGGCAATAGGATTATAATTACCCGGAGATTATTGAATCTCTGATTCCGCTTGATTCCTCAGATGATCAATCGTGCAACCATACTGATGAGAGGATAACCATGCTTCCACCCTTGCGTGCCATCATCCTGACTATTCTGACCGCCGCTTTGTTTGGCTGCGCCAGCTTTGAGCCGCGCTATCAGATCACCCACCGTTATGAACCACCGACCGATCCCGCCGGCATCGCTTGCCTGGGGAACTGCACGCAACAACTGGCGGCATGCCAGCAAAGCTGCACGTCCACTTACCAGGCATGCCTGCAGCGTATCGAACCCCTGGCAGAACAACGCTATGATGAAGCGGTCAAGCGCTTTGAAAGCGAATCCAGTAGCTACCGTCAGCAACTGAACGGCTCCCGCTTCTACCAGTCTCTGGGCTGGGGGCGCTCCGCATGGGGTTGGGGCGGCTCTCCCTGGGGATGGGGTCCGGGCTGGGGATGGGGCGGCTCCCCCTGGTACGGGATGGGGTATTCCTCTCCTTATTTTTACTCACCCGCGCCGCCGATCCGGCCTGACCGCAGGAGGGAATATGATCGACTGCGCTACGAGCAATGCGAGGTGGAATGCGGCTGCCAATCCGTCCAGGACGCCTGCTTCCTGAGTTGCGGCGGCAAGAAAACTGTGGAAGAGCGGTGCATCGCAAACTGTCCCAAATAAAATATGGGACATACAGGAATCTCCTGATTCAGGCTCCGGCGGATATCTCCAGATTATCGATCAACCGGGTCTTGCCCAGTCTGGCCGCTGCCAGTGCCACCAGATCCGAGTCATCTGCCCTTGCCGGAGCCAGGGTGTCGCGTTGCTGCAATGCGATGTAATCAACTTCCCATCCATGGCCGGCAAGATTCTCGCGTGCGTTCCTGCATAACTGCGGAAAATTCCTGTTGCCCGCTGCTACCGTTCGCTTCATCTCGGACAAGACTTGATGCAGGCGCACCGCTTCGGCGCGCTCCTCACTGCTCAGGTAGCGATTGCGTGAACTCAATGCCAGGCCGTCGGACGCACGTGCAGTTTCACCCGCGATGATTTCCAGTGGCAGATTCAACTGCCGTACCATTGCACGCACGAGCTGCAACTGCTGATAATCTTTTTTGCCGAACACCGCCACCTGGGGCTGCACGATGTTGAACAATTTCAATACCACCGTCATCACGCCACGAAAAAAACCGGGACGGAATTCACCTTCCAGCGTATTCGCCAACGGCGTCGGCTCCAGCAGAAATTCCTGCGGTACCGGATAAATATCCCTCTCATCAGGGGCGAATACCACGTTGACACCCTGCTCCTGCAACAGCTTGCAGTCATCTGCCAGGGTGCGCGGGTACTGAGCGAAATCCTCGGTTGGCAGGAACTGCAGGCGGTTCACGAATATGCTGGCCACCACGCAATCCGCTTTCTGCTGTGCAAGCCGCACCAGCGACAAATGACCATCATGCAGGTTGCCCATGGTGGGGACAAAGGCTATGGCAGATTCACACTGCAGGCGTGCACGTAGCGCCGGGATGTCAGTGATGGTCTCCACAATCGCTCAGAAACTATGTTCCGGCCCGGGAAACCTTCCGGCTTTCACTTCCTTGACATAGGTCTCTACCGCTGCCTGGATGCTGCCTGCGCCAGCCATGAAATTTTTCATGAAGCGGGCTTTCTTGCCCGAGTAGATGCCCAGCATGTCATACAGCACCAGTACCTGTGCCGAGCAATCCGCACCAGCGCCGATGCCGACGGTGGGAATGGAAAGTTTCCTGGTGATTTTTTTGGCAAGCGCAGCCGGGACGACTTCCATCAGCAGCATGCCGGCACCGGCTTTTTCCAGTGTCATCGCATCTGTCATCAACTGTTTTGCCTGATGGTCACTCTCGCCCTGCAGCTTGTAGCCGCCCAACTGGTGTACCGATTGCGGCGTCAGACCGATGTGGGCGCATACGGGGATGCCGCGCTGGGTAAGAAACTCGACCGTTTCCGCCATGATGCAGCCGCCTTCTATCTTGACCATGTTGGCACCTGCCGCCATGAGTTCGGCAGCATTTTCGAAAGTGTCTTCCGGTGTGATCTGCGAAGTGCCAAAAGGCATGTCGACCATGATGAACGCCTTGCTCGATCCGCGCACTACGCAGCGGGTGTGATAAATCATGTCGTCCAGTGTCACCGGCAGCGTGGTCTCTTCGCCTTGCAGCACGTTGCCCAGCGAGTCGCCCACCAGCAGGATATCGACGCCGGCATTTTCCAGCACTGCCGCGAAACTCGCGTCATAGCAGGTGACGATGGCTATTTTCTCGCCATCGCCACGCATTTTCTGCAATGTACTTAGTGTGGTTCGCATCATTGATCTCCTGAGAATTCTCTGAGCAAAGCCCACGCGAGTGCGGCGGAGGACTTGTTCAGAAGCTCCCTATCCCCGGTTGAAATATTCCCGTGGGCCGCGCATCTGCTCCAGTCGCTGCAACAATAAATCAAAATCCTCCTGGTTATCAACAAAATTGAGATTCTCGCTGTTGACGATCATCACCGGCGCAGTTTCGTACTGATAAAAAAACCGGGTGTAGGTTTCAGCCAGCCGCCACAGATAATCCTCGGAAATGCTTTTCTCGAAAGTGCTGCCTCGCCGCTTTACGCGTTCCACCAGGGTATCGGGAGAAGCCTGCAAATAAATCACCAGATCGGGCTGCGGAGCCTGGGGTTGCAAGTGACGGTAAATCTGCTGATAGAGTTCGTGTTCGGCATCACTCAGCGTAAGCCCGGCGAATAGTTGATCCTTGTCGAGCAGAAAATCGCTCACGGTCGCCTGGGCAAACATATCCAGTTGCGCCAGGCCCTGTACCTGAGCAGCGCGTTGGAACAGAAAGAACAATTGTGTCGGTAGTGCGTAGCGCGGAATATCGCTGTAGAACTTCTCAAGAAACGGGTTATCGGCAGGCTTCTCCAGCAGCAGCGCGCTGTTCAGATGATGCGCCAGACGCTGTGCCAGACTGGTCTTGCCCACACCTATCGGGCCCTCAACCACGATGTATCGATACTTTTCCAGCTTCACTATGGTTACTCTCGTTCGAGCCGCTGCCCGGCACATGCGGCCAGCAATTCAGCCGCCGCACCATGCCCGGGTATACAGCAGTCCGGTGCGATTTCCAGCAGCGGCTGCAATACGAATGCCCGTTGGTGCATGCGCGGATGTGGCAGGGTCAAACCGGGTTCGTCGCATTGCAGATCAGCATACAGCAGCAGATCCAGATCCAGAATGCGTGGAGCATTGAGTGATGTACGCACGCGCCCGCAGCGATGCTCGATCTCAAGCAGCGCTTTGAGCAGATCATGCGGCGCGAGACTGGTTTCGATCTGCGCCACGGCGTTGATGAAATCGGGCTGATCAAGCCGTCCCACCGGCGCGCTGCGATAAATCGCGGAGCAATTCAACAAACGGCTGGCAGGAAGCTGGGACAGTTCAGCAAAAGCCCGCCGCACCTGCAGTGCCGGGTTAGCCAGGTTGCTGCCCAGTGCAATGAAAGCATGGCAAAACACTTGCGCTTCGGTGTCTGATGTCAAGATATCACCGCGTCCGCGTCTGAACTGTCGGGACTGGCGCCAGCGTCAGTCACAGCCTCGGGACGACGGCGGCGTTTTCTGCGTTTCTTTGGTACTTCGTCCTTGAGCAGCATGGCTTCACGTTCACCGGCACTGACTCGCTGAAATATCTCCCACCACTTACCCAACTCTGGATCAATCTCGCCGCTTTCGCAGCGCAGCAGCATGAAATCATAAGCGGCGCGAAAGCGCGGATGTTCCAGCAGGCGAAACGGCCTGCGCCCTCCGCGCCCCAGAAAGCGTGGCTGCATCACCCAGATTTCCTGCATGATGGCATCATAACGGCGCGGAATCGCCAGCTCTTTATCCTGTACCGCCAGCACATCGTCCATTGCCTGCTGCAACGCAAGCATGGGTTTTTCTCCCGCAGCCTGCCGGCTATTCCATTGCGCCAGCACCTCGTGCCATAACAGTGCCGCAAACAAAAAGCCGGGAGACACCGGCTTTTCCTGCTGCACGCGCTCGTCGGTGTTTTTGAGCGAGAGTGTAATGAAACGCTCGCCCAATGGCTGCTCCAGTATGACATCCAGCATCGGCAGCAAACCGTGGTGCAGCCCGCGTGCACGCAAATCCACCACGCAGGCCAATGCGTGACCGGACAGCAGCAATTTCAGCATCTCATCAAACAGCCGCGACGGCGGCACGTTGCGCAACAGCGGGGCCAGATCGCCGATGGGAGCAGCGCTGGCGGTATCAACCTGCATTCCGAGCTTGGCTGCCAGCCGTACCGCACGCAGCATGCGTACCGGGTCCTCGCGATAACGCAGCAAAGGATCGCCGATGATGCGCAGCCGTTTTGCCTTGATGTCATCGTAACCGTTCAGGTAATCCCAGATTTCCTCATTGGCAGGATCGTAAAATAATGCGTTGACAGTGAAGTCGCGCCGCACTGCGTCCTCTTCCTGACTGCCGAATACATTATCGCGCAGCAGGCGCCCGTGCTCGTCGGCATGCTTTTTTGCTGCCGCCCCTTCATCCTCAACCGGGGAAGAATTGCCACGGAAAGTAGATACTTCCACCGTTTCAGCGCCACACATCACATGTACCAGGCGAAAGCGGCGGCCGATGATGCGCGAGCGGCGAAATACGGCACGCACATCCTCGGGCGTAGCATTGGTGGCGACATCGTAATCTTTCGGCTCCAACCCCAGTAACAGGTCGCGTACCGCCCCGCCCACCACGAAAGCGGAATACCCTGCCTGCTGCAGCTCTGCCGTGACTTTCAATGCACAGGGACTGATGTGATTGCGGGAAATACCATGTTGCTTGCGCGGGATAATGTGCAGCCTGGTGCCGGAAGCGGTGGAGGCGGAAACAGAAGCGGATGGCTTGCGCTTGAAAACGCGATGAAGAAGTTTACGGATCATTACGCAATGAGGTGAGCATCAAGCTGTGAATTATACACCCGCCACCATTCCCGGCACGAAATGGCGCGCGCTGCCTGTGCCGGACTCCTCCAGACTGCATTGGTAGAGCGTCTCCAGATTGGAGCGGTTGAGTATTTCTTCCGTGCTCCCGGCGAGGGTGCGGCCATTGTCGAACAGCATCAGCACATGGTCGCAATAACGACTGGCCCAGGTAATGTCGTGCAGTACCATCATTACCGCACTGCCCTGCAAGGCCAGTTCTTTGAATAACGTCATAGTGGAAAGTTGATGCCGCAGGTCGAGATGTTGCAGTGGCTCATCCAGCAGATAGCACTGCGGCGACTGAGCAAGCAGCAAGGCGATGCGCGCGCGCTGGCGCTCGCCGCCGGAAAGCGTAATCAGCGGGCGCTGGGCAAGATCAGTCAATTCCATGCGCGCGATGGCCTGCAGCGCAATGTCCTGGTCAGCCGCTTCCCAGCCAAACAGGTTTCTGACATGCGGATGCCGCCCCAGCAGCACGTATTCCTGCACATTGCCCCAGAATTCGCCGGGCTCTTCCTGCAACATGATGCCGAGCTTGCAGGCAAGTTCGCACCGCGACCAGGCTTGCGGTGCTTTTCCCGCCACTGTCACGCTGGCTGCACCTTCGCTATCGGCAGGGCGCAAACCACCCAGCGCATGCATCAAGGTGGTTTTGCCGCAGCCATTCTGGCCGAGGATGGCCCAGCACTCGCCGGAATTGACGGTGAGATTCAAATCGCGGCACAGCAATTTGCCGGGATATTGCAGGGTCAGATTTTGTGTTTGCAGCATCATCCTGATTCTATTTAGTAAGGCTTATACCCGCAGGTATTCGCTTTTCTCCCCCAACCAGCGCTGCAGATGGCGCTGCGCCGCTGCCGGATGATCCCGCAACATTTCCTCGGCGACGGTACGAGCAGCGGCAAGCAGGTCTGTATCCAATTCCAGATCGGCAAAGCGTAACATGGGCACCCCGCTCTGGCGTGCGCCGAGAAATTCACCGGGGCCGCGCAAGTGCAAATCCTGGCTTGCGATCACGAAACCGTCGGTATGCTCGAAAATGATTCTGAGCCGTTCGCGCGCAGTTGCCGACAGCGGTTTCTGGTACAGCAGGATGCACACGCTGGCTTCTGCACCACGTCCGACGCGGCCTCGCAACTGGTGCATCTGCGACAGTCCCATGCGTTCGGCGTGCTCGATCACCATCAGCGAAGCATTGGGCACATCCACACCCACCTCAATTACCGTGGTCGCAACCAGTAATTGAATTTCTCCTTGCTTGAACGCTGCCATCACTGCTGATTTTTCCTGCGGCGGGAGCCGCCCATGCACCAGGCCAATTTTCAAATCCGGAAAAGTCAGTGTCAGCGTTGCGTAAGTCTCCAGAGCGGTCTTGAGCTGCAAGACCTCGGATTCTTCAATCAGCGGACACACCCAGTAAGCCTGTTTGCCGGTCTGGCACGATTCGCGGACGCGCGCGACCACTTCGTCGCGACGAACATCTGCAACCAGTTTAGTCACCACCTGAGTTCTGCCCGGCGGCAACTCGTCTATTACCGACACGTCCAGATCGGCGTAATAGCTCATCGCCAGCGTACGCGGGATGGGTGTCGCGCTCATCATCAACTGGTGCGGGACTGCCCCGGCTTTGGCACCCTTCATGCGCAACGCGAGCCGCTGGTGCACGCCAAAGCGATGCTGCTCGTCGATGATGGCAAGCCCCAATTGGTTGAACTCCACCTGCTCCTGAAACAGGGCATGGGTACCGATGGCAAGCATGGCGCCACCCGCTGCGATATCGGCGAGCGCGGCTTGCCGCTGCTTTTTCTTCTGGCTGCCGGACAGCCACGCAATCGTGATTCCCAAGGGCGCAAGCCAGCCGGAAAGTTTGTGATAATGCTGCTCGGCAAGGATTTCAGTCGGCGCCATGATGGCTGCCTGGTAACCATTCTCGATGGCCTGTAGCGCGGCCAGTGCCGCGACCACCGTCTTGCCGCTGCCCACATCTCCCTGCAACAGACGCTGCATCGGGTGAACTGCGGCGAGGTCATGGCTGATTTCAGCCAATACTTTTTTCTGCGCGCCAGTCAGTTTGAAAGAAAGTGACTGCAGCAGTGCATTGGTTAATTTGTTCTTCTTCGTTAGTGCAGGGGCGCTGCGGCTGCGGCGCTGCTGGTAATGCAAGCGCATGGATAATTGCTGCGCCAGCAATTCATCGAATTTGATCCGCTGCCAAGCGGGATGAGTGCGCTCCTGCAACGAAACGGCCGACGCATCCGGTGGCGGTTGATGCAGAAACATCACGCTGTCGCGAAAATCGTGCAACTGGTAATGCGTTATGATTTTAACGGGCAAGGCTTCCGCAAGGCTGCCAGCCTGATCGCTGCGAGCCAGCGCCTGCCGGATCAGCTTGCGTATTGCTTCCTGGGAAAGTCCCGCAGTGGTTGGATAAACCGGCGTCAACGCATCGGCCAGCGGCGTGCCCACGCTCACGACACGGCACTTGGGGTGGACCATTTCAGCGCCGAAAAAGCCTGGGCGAACCTCCCCCAGCAGTCGCACGCGCGTCCCGATAGAGTACGCTTTTACCTGACTGCCATAGAAATTGAGAAAGCGCATGAACAGGATGCCGCTGCCATCCTCTACTTGGCATACCAACTGCCGCCGCGGGCGGTACATGACTGCGCTGTGAATGATGACGCCTTCGACCTGCACGGTTCTGTCTGCAGGGGCGGCGGTAATGGGGTAAAGGTGCGTTTCGTCTTCGTAGCGCAACGGCAAATGCAGCACCAGATCGAATTCATTGGCGATGCCGAGTCTCGCGAGTTTTTCCTGCATTGCCTTGCCGACAGAAGCAGCGGCAACGGGAGCGGCGGTGCTGTCTGCGCTATTACCCTTCACCCTTCATCCCTGCAGCACCATCACCGCATCCATTTCCACCAATGCTCCGCGCGGAAGGGCCGCCACACCAACCGCTGCACGCGCCGGATAAGGCTGGCTAAAGTAGCTCGCCATGATTTCGTTGACTCTGGTGAAATGGACAAGATCGGTCAGATAGACATTCAATTTGACAATATCGCCCAGGTCGCCGCCACTCGCCACTGCCACCGCTTTCAGGTTCAGAAACACCTGCTGGATTTGCGCCTCGATCCCTTCCACCATCTGCATGGTAAAAGGATCCAGTCCGATCTGACCGGAAAGATAGACCGTCTCCCCTGCACCGACGCGTATCGCCTGGGAATAGGTGCCGATAGCCTGGGGGGCATCGGCCGTCTGTATCGTCTGTTTTTTCATTTTATCTCCTGAAGTGTTTGAGTGCTCGCGTACTACCGGGTCGAAAATGCGAAGCAGATACTCACAAATTTGGTTTATAGCAGCGACCTTTGCGATATGATGAAGGGAACCTCGACACATTTCAACCAGAAACCCATTACCAGCCCTCTGATCGTCGATCTGGAAAAATGAATCGATACAACGCAGACAATATTTTCGACTCATGCAAAAACTAATCATTCAAGGCGGCACGCCCCTGACCGGTGAAGTATGTATTTCCGGTGCAAAAAATGCTGCATTACCCATTCTGTGCGCTTCCCTGCTCACTGGTGATACCCTCAAGATCGAGAATGTGCCTCATCTCAATGACGTCACCACCATGCTGGCTCTGCTCAGGCAAATGGGCATGGACATTGCGCCGGACGGCAAACAAGGCGTGGAACTGACCGCCGCCCATCTCTCCCATCTGGTCGCGCCTTACGAAATGGTGAAGACCATGCGTGCCGCCATCCTGGTGCTGGGGCCGATGCTGGCACGCGCGGGCGAAGCGAAAGTATCGCTGCCCGGCGGTTGCGCCATCGGCTTGCGCCCGGTAGACCAGCATATCAAAGGGTTGCAGGCGATGGGGGCGGAGATCCAGATCGAACATGGATATATTCATGCGCAAGCAAAACGCCTCAATGGTGTGCGTATCGTGATGGATCTGGTGACTGTCACCGGCACCGAGAATCTGATGATGGCAGCAACCCTGGCCAATGGCACCACGATTCTGGAAAATGCTGCGCGCGAACCGGAAGTGACCAATCTGGCCGACTGCCTGATCGCGATGGGCGCAAGAATCCACGGTGCCGGCAGCGATATCATCACCATTGAAGGCGTCAAGACGCTGCATGGCGCAACCCATCGAGTCATGCCTGACCGTATCGAAACCGGCACTTTCCTGGTGGCTGCTGCTGCCAGCGGCGGCGAGATTCACCTGAGAGATGCCCGTGCCGATATACTCGACGTGGTGCTCGACAAGCTGACAGAAGCCGGTGCAGCGATCCAATCGGGACAGGACTGGATCAGCCTGAAAATGAACAGCGCACTGAAATCCGTAAGCCTGCGGACCGCACCCTACCCGGCTTTTCCCACCGACATGCAGGCACAATTCATGGTCCTGAACAGTATTGCCGCAGGCACCGCCATCATCACCGAAACCATATTCGAAAATCGTTTCATGCATGTGCAGGAATTGAAGCGCATGGGCGCCAGCATCGAAGTGGAAGGTAATACCGCCGTAGTGCGCGGCGTGGCTGGTCTCGATGGCACCAATGTCATGGCCACTGATCTGCGCGCCTCCGCCAGCCTGGTATTGGCAGGGCTGATTGCCCGCGGTGAAACCACCATTGAACGCATCTACCACCTCGACCGCGGCTATGAGCGCATCGAGGAAAAATTAACTCGGTTGGGAGCGAAAGTCCGGCGTGTAAGTTAGAACATGCCCGCTCTCTGCGGTAAAATACGACTTTTCATGGATCTCCATCATGACCGGCATCACCATCGCCCTTTCCAAGGGCCGCATTTTTGACGATACTGCGCCGCTGTTGAAGGCGGCCGGTGTGATTGCGCTCGATAATCCTGAAACCTCACGCAAGCTGATACTCGCCACCAATCGCGCGGATGTGCGACTGATCATCGTACGCGCCGCCGATGTGCCGACTTACGTACAATATGGCGCAGCCGACATGGGTATTGCTGGCAAGGACGTGCTGCTGGAACACGATGGTGCGGGGCTTTATCAGCCGCTGGATCTAAATATCGCCTGCTGCCGCATGATGGTGGCAGTGCATGACGACTTCGACTACGAATCCGCTGTGCGCCAGGGAGCACGGCTACGGGTGGCGACCAAGTATCTGCAAACGGCGCGCGAGCACTTTGCCGAAAAAGGGATGCATGTGGATCTGATCAAACTCTACGGCTCGATGGAACTTGCGCCGCTGGTAGGACTAGCAGATGCGATTGTCGATCTGGTTTCCAGCGGCAACACTCTGAAGGCCAATCATCTTAAAGCAGTAGAAGAGATCATGCCGATTTCTGCCAGATTGGTCATCAATCAGGCGGCATTGAAACTGAAACGCAACACAATCCAGCCGATGCTGGAGGCATTCTCAGCGGCAGTCGTAACACAGTGAACTGCTGGAGTACGTCAACAGCAGTGACACAAAACCCAAAACCCTTCCTATCCCCTTATGATCCAGATTAAGCGACTGTCTTCCACCGATGCCGGGTTCGATGCAGCACTGGGCAAGCTACTGGCCTTTGAAGATATACAGGATGCGGCAGTGGATGCGACTGTCAGCGGCATTCTCGCAGACATTAAAAAACGTGGTGATGAAGCGCTGCTGGACTACACGCGCCGCTTCGACCATCTGGATGTCGCTTCAGTGGCTCTGCTTGAATTGCCCAGAAGCCTTTTGCAGCAAGCCTTGCAGGACTTGCCGGCGGTACAGCGAAAACCCCTGGAACAGGCTGCCGAACGGGTGCATGCATACCATGAGAAACAACTGGCGCAATCCTGGAGCTATACCGAGCCTGACGGCACGCTGCTTGGCCAGAAAATAACCCCGCTGGATCGGGTTGGCCTGTATGTGCCCGGCGGCAAAGCATCTTATCCTTCGTCGGTGCTGATGAATGCGATTCCTGCCAAGGTAGCGGGAGTGGGCGAACTCATCATGGTGGTGCCGACTCCAGGCGGCGAGAAAAATGAACTGGTACTGGCAGCAGCAGCGATTTGCGAGGTCGATCGCGTGTTCACCATCGGCGGTGCCCAGGCGATTGCGGCGCTGGCCTACGGTACTGCGACCGTGCCGCAAGTGGACAAGATCGTCGGGCCCGGCAATGCTTATGTAGCGGCAGCCAAGCGCCGGGTATTCGGCACAGTAGGGATTGACATGATCGCAGGGCCATCGGAAATTCTGGTGATCTGCGACGGCAAAACCGATCCCAACTGGATTGCAATGGATCTGTTTTCGCAAGCCGAGCACGATGAAATGGCGCAGGCCATTCTGCTTTCCCCTGATGCTGCCTTCATTGATGCAGTGGCAGCCAGTATCGCCCGGCAACTACCCACGATGTCGCGCCATGCCGTAATACGCACCTCGCTCGAAAGCCGCGGGGCGCTGATTCGGGTGCGCGATCTGGAAGAGGCCTGCGCCATCGCCAATCGTATCGCACCGGAACACCTGGAGCTATCCGTTGAACAGCCGGAACAATGGGCAGAAAAAATCCGCCATGCCGGTGCGATTTTCCTCGGACGCTACACTTCCGAGGCCCTCGGCGATTATTGCGCAGGGCCCAATCACGTGCTGCCCACTTCCCGCACTGCCCGCTTTTCGTCGCCATTGGGTGTGTACGATTTCCAGAAACGCAGCAGCCTCATCCAGGTGTCGGCACAGGGTGCAGCAAAACTTGGCGAGATTGCTTCCACTCTGGCTCGGGGAGAAGGTTTGCAAGCGCACGCGATGGCAGCGGAATACCGCTTCAAGAAACTGAATTAATCTGAAGATGCCCACTACTCCCGATCAGATCATCCGCCCGGAAATTCTCGCGCTTTCCGCCTACCATGTGCCGCCTGCAAGCGGCATGGTGAAGCTGGATGCGATGGAGAATCCCTATACTTTGCCACAGGAGCTGCGCGATGAAATCGCGCAACTGGCAGCAGATGCACCGTTCAACCGTTATCCCGATGCCAGTGCTGTCTCACTCAAGGCCAGATTGCAGGAAGCACTGGCAGTTCCTGCCGGGATGGACATCATGCTGGGCAATGGTTCGGACGAGATCATCCAGATCATCGCGCTGGCCGCAGCCAGGCCGGGAGCTATACTGCTGAGCGTTGAACCCGCGTTCGTGATGTTCCGCATGATCGCCACTTTCGCCGGAATGGGTTATGCGGGTGTGCCGCTGAAAGCCGATTTCTCGCTTGACCTGGACGCAATGCTCGCCGCCATCACTCAGCACCAGCCGACAGTGATCTTCCTCGCTTACCCTAACAATCCTACCGGCAATCTGTTTGATGCTGCAGCTGTCTCGCGTATCATTGAAGCTGCTCCCGGCATAGTGATAATAGATGAAGCCTATCACGCTTTCGCCGATGCCAGTTTCATGAACAGGCTGACACAACATCCTAATCTGCTGTTGATGCGCACGCTCTCCAAACTGGGCCTGGCAGGCTTAAGACTGGGGCTGCTGATTGGCAGACCGGAATGGTTGATACAACTGGAAAAACTGCGTTTGCCGTATAATGTGGGTGTAGTCACCCAACTGATTGCAGAAAAAGTGTTACAGCATTCCGATATCCTGCTGCAACAGGCCGCAGCGATCAAGGTCGAGCGGGCAGCGCTAAGCAGCTGTTTACGAGCGCTGGATGGAGTTGAGATTTTCCCAAGCGACGCAAATTTTATTTTGTTGCGCGTGGATGAAGCCAGCCAAGTGTTTCAAAGACTCAAGCAACACGGGATACTGATCAAGAATCTTGATGGATCACATCCGCTATTGAGGAATTGCCTGCGCGTAACGGTGGGAACCCCCGATGAAAACGTACAGCTCCTCGCGGCGTTGCAGGCCTCGCTCAGGCAACCGATCAAATGATTTTATTGCTGCAATTATTAATTAAACTCTCCTAATCATGCGCCAGGCACAAGTCACCCGCAATACACTGGAAACCCAGATCAGCGTCAATCTCAATCTGGATGGGACCGGCAAAGCCGTGCTGGATACCGGTGTGCCGTTTCTTGACCACATGCTGGATCAGGTGGCGCGCCACGGCATGATGGATCTGGAGATTGCCGCCCGGGGAGATCTGCACATTGACGCCCATCACACAGTGGAGGATATCGGCATCACTCTGGGTCAGGCATTCGCACAAGCCATCGGTGACAAGAAGGGTTTGCGCCGCTACGGTCACGCCTATGTGCCACTGGACGAAGCATTGTCGCGGGTGGTGGTAGATCTGTCGGGACGCCCCGGCATGGAATTTAACGTCAAGTTTGTGCGTGCCCGCATCGGCGAGTTTGATGTGGACCTGACCAATGAATTTTTCCAGGGTTTCGTCAACCATGCCATGGTGACATTGCACATTGACAACCTGTCCGGAGATAACGCCCATCATCAGGCGGAAACCGTCTTCAAGGCGTTTGGCCGCGCACTGCGTATGGCGGCGGAGTCTGATCCGCGTGCGACTGGCATGATCCCGTCTACCAAAGGCTCTTTGTAATCACCCCCCACCTTCCTTCGCCGCATGACTGACATTGCAATAATTGACTACGGCATGGGCAATCTGCGCTCAGTGTCAAAAGCTCTG
Organism: Nitrosospira sp.; assembly: GCA_026399575.1. GTDB lineage: Bacteria > Pseudomonadota > Gammaproteobacteria > Burkholderiales > Nitrosomonadaceae > VFJL01. Next base: position 23,200 of record JAPLQS010000022.1, read on the forward strand.
GAGCATGTTGCCCCCAACGCCTCCGTGGTCGTCACCAGCGACCCGGTGGTAGTGCGGCAAGCCGCGCGCGTAGTATTCCCAGGCCAGGGCGCGATGCCTAACTGCATGCATGAAATGGATGCGCGTGGCTTGCGCGATGCAGTGCTGGATGCCGCTGCCAGCAAGCCGTTTCTTGGCATCTGCCTCGGCCTACAGATGCTGTTCGAAAGCAGCGAAGAAGGCAATGTGCAAGGCTTGGGCATCCTGCCAGGAAAAGTACGGCATTTTCCACCTGCGGTGGCAATGCAGGATGCCAACGGACAGAGACTCAAGGTGCCGCACATGGGCTGGAACCAGGTGCATCAAGCCATTGAACACCCGTTGTGGCAAGGCATCACTACCGATGCGCGCTTTTATTTCGTACACAGTTATTATGTCGAGACTGCCAACCCGGAACCGGTGGCGGCCTACAGTTTTTATCCTTTTCAGTTTACTTGTGCCGTGGCAAAGGATAATATTTTCGCTGTTCAGTTTCACCCGGAAAAAAGCCACGCAGCAGGACTGACGCTGCTGGGCAATTTCGTGCGATGGGAACCGAACTTCACGACCAAGGCTAGTCAGATTCGCGCATGAATCTGCTTCGAATCTAAAATCTCAATCTCTATTTTTAGTTCCGATTCAACATGCTGATCATTCCTGCGATAGACCTGAAAGACGGACAGTGCGTGCGTCTCAAACAGGGTGTAATGGAAAATGCCACCGTGTTCTCAGAAAGTCCCGGTGCCATGGCTGAGCATTGGTTACAGCAAGGCGCACGGCGCTTGCACCTGGTGGACCTGAACGGCGCATTTGCCGGAAAACCGAAGAATGAGCCGGCCATACGTGCCATTGTCGAAGCCATCGGCGACAGAATTCCGATTCAACTGGGCGGCGGTATCCGCGATCTCGAAACCATCGAACGCTATCTCGACGATGGCATCACTTATGTCATCATTGGCACTGCTGCGGTGAAGACGCCGGGGTTCCTGCACGACGCCTGCTACGCTTTCCCCGGCCATATCATGGTGGGACTGGATGCGAAAGATGGCAAGGTTGCGGTAGATGGCTGGTCCAAAGTCACCGGCCACGACGTAATTGATCTGGCAAAAAAGTTCGAAAACTATGGAGTTCAAGCGATCGTCTACACCGACATCGGCCGCGACGGCATGCTCAGTGGCGTCAACATCAAAGCCACCGTGGAATTGGCCCGGGCGCTTACCATTCCGGTCATTGCCAGCGGCGGCATCACCAATCTCGACGATGTCAAAGCACTGTGCGAAGTCGAATTGGAAGGCATCATGGGCGCCATCACCGGACGCGCCATTTACGAAGGCTCGCTGGATTTCAGGGCAGCACAGAGTCTAGCCGATGTACTCGGTGCCAAAACCTGAGACCGCAGAACTCTTAATAATTCATAGCAGAAGCGAGTGTAAGTGGTGCAGGGAAAACTGTTATCCGCTTTCTTCTGCGCCTCCGTATCTCTGTTTATCTTCAAGGTAAAAGGTCTTTAGTCTTATGGGTCTCGCCAAACGTATCATCCCCTGTCTCGACGTAACCAATGGACGCGTGGTCAAGGGCATCAATTTTGTCGCGCTGCGGGATGCGGGCGACCCCGTCGAAATCTCGCGCCGTTACGATGAACAGGGAGCTGACGAACTGACTTTTCTCGACATCACCGCCAGTTCTGACAATCGTGATCTGATCCTGCGCATCATTGAGGAAGTTGCCGCGCAAGTATTCATTCCATTGACTGTGGGCGGAGGAGTTCGCCAGGTGGAGGACGTGCGCAGATTATTGAATGCCGGTGCCGACAAAGTAAGTATCAACACCTCGGCGGTGCAGAACCCGCAACTGATAGCAGAGGCCGCAGGTCACTACGGCTCTCAATGTATCGTGGTGGCAATAGACGCCAAGCAGGTGAGTGGCGCAGGTGCAGATACCAATCGCTGGGAAGTATTCACCCACGGCGGACGTAAAGCTACCGGTCTGGATGCAGTCGAGTGGGCGAAGAAAATGCAGTCCCTGGGGGCAGGTGAAATTCTGCTTACCAGCATGGATAGGGACGGCACCCGCAACGGCTTTGATCTGGCGCTTACCCGCGCAGTATCGGATGCAGTGGATGTGCCGGTCATTGCCAGCGGTGGCGTAGGCAATCTCCAGCATCTGGTGGATGGTGTATTGCAGGGCCACGCCGAAGCGGTGCTGGCGGCAAGCATATTCCACTACGGCGAATACAGTATTCGTCAAGCCAAGGAGTATATGGCGCAACATGGCATTGAAGTTAGGCTATAGTGATAAAATGAAAATCGTGAATTTTTGTCACGGCCTTTAATCTGAATCCATGCCCACTACCTGGCTCAACAAAGTAAACTGGTCCGACGACGGACTTGTGTCGGTGGTGGCTCAAGAGGCTGACAGCGGCCGGGTGCTGATGGTCGCCTGGATGGATCGCGAGGCATTGCGCCTCACCGTCAAAACCGGCGAAGCGGTATACTGGTCGCGTTCCCGCAAGAAGCTTTGGCACAAAGGCGAAGAATCCGGTCACGTTCAGAAAATAAAGGAAATCCGTATGGATTGTGACGGGGATGTATTATTGCTGACGGTCGAGCAGACCGGCGGTATCGCCTGTCATACCGGCAGACATAACTGCTTTTTCAACAAGCTGGAAAATGGTCAGTGGACGGTGGTTGAACCGGTAATCAAGAATCCTGAAGAAATCTACAAAAGATGACAGACTCAGCCATTCTCCGCCGTCTGGCGGAAACCATTGAAGCACGCAAGAGCGCCGACCCTGCCGCTTCATATGTCGCAAGACTGCTGCACGACGGGCATGACAAGATACTTAGAAAAATTACGGAAGAAGCAACAGAAACACTACTGGCCGCAAAAGATGGCGACAAACAGCATATCGTGCGCGAGACGGCAGATCTATGGTTCCATTGCCTGATATTGCTGGCTCACCATGGCTTGGGACCGGACGATGTGCTGAACGAATTGCAGCGACGTGAAGGAGTTTCGGGAGTAGACGAAAAGGCATCGCGGAAAACAGGATAAAAATGGAGAGCTGCCTTTTCTGCAAAATCGTGCGGGGGGAGATTCCCTGTAACAGGGTGTACGAGGATGCCGAGGTTCTGGCATTTCATGATATCCATCCCGCGGCGCCGATACATTTCATGCTGATACCCAAGTTGCATATCGCTTCACTGACCGAGATTGAAGACCAGCACCACGATTTACTGGGCAAAATGATGCTGCTGGTTCCCAGATTGGCGCAGGAACAGGGCTGCACAGACGGCTTTCGCACCATTATCAACACCGGGCGCGTAGGGGGGCAGGAGGTTTACCACCTGCATATCCACATTATCGGTGGCATGGAGCGTTTGCCCGTGATGATTCATCACCAGAGATAAAGGAGTAAATGATGGGGACATTCAGCATCTGGCATTGGCTGGTGGTTCTGGTGATTGTTGTGCTGGTGTTCGGCACCAAGAAACTGCGCAATCTCGGCAGCGATCTGGGCGGTGCAGTGAAAGGTTTCAAGGAGGGCGTGAAAGGCGCCGATGAAGAAGAAACATCACCCCCGCCGCAGCAGACTGGCGGTCAGACCATCGAAGGCGAAATCAGGGACAAGACGCAGATAAAACCGTGATGGCTGCGGCTGATTGAGCCACTGAATGGGCATGAATCCGGTCGCCCGTTACTGTTCTTTGTCTACGATCCGCACAAAAAATGTTTGATATCAGTTTCGCAGAAATTCTGATCATTGCAGTTGTGGCGCTGATTGTGATCGGCCCGCAACGACTGCCCAAGGTGGCACGTACTCTGGGATATCTATTTGGACGCGCGCAGCGTTACGCCAACGATGTCAGGAGTGGTATCCGACATGAAATGGAACTGGAAGAACTGAGGAAACTGAAAACTTCAATGCAGGAAATCACTCACTCATTCGACAATACGGTACGGCAGGAAATAAATCAATTGCAGGAAATAACAGTAACTCCAGTTACGACAGTTTCTGTACCGCCCCTAGAAATCGTGGCGGAAACCAAACCCGTGGCGGAATTTCATGCTGCCGAAGTTAAGTCGACATTCCAGCCGGAGCCAGGACTGGATGATGCCCCCGTAGAACTGAAACAAAGTACCGGTAATGGGGCCGGCAAATAACGCACATTCACGCTGACGCGCGTCAATATAGTTGTGTCGGCTCAAGCCCTCCCCCTTCATAACATGAGCACCGACGACACATTCATTTCGCATCTGATGGAATTGCGCACCAGACTGATACGCGTAGTCGGCGTGCTGGCGCTCGCTTTCCTGCCCTGCGCCTATTATGCACGGGAACTGTACTCACTGCTGGCACAACCCCTGCTGGAGGAGTTGCCGCAAGGCGGGCAGATGATCGCCACTGAAATCGCCACGCCGTTCTTCGTGCCGATGAAAGTCGCCATGATGGCGGCTGTCGTCATCACGCTGCCGCACACGCTCTACCAGACGTGGGCATTCGTTGCGCCGGGGTTATATACGCATGAAAGACGCATGGTGCTGCCACTGGTGTTCGCCAGCAGCTTCCTGTTCATCTGCGGCATGGCATTTGCCTATTTTGCCGCACTGCCGCTGGTATTCGAGTTCATTACCCATTTTGCACCGCAAGGCGTGGCAGTAATGACCGATATCGGCAAATATCTCGACTTTGTTCTGACCATGTTCATCGCTTTTGGTGTGACTTTCGAAGTGCCGGTATTCGTCGTGATGCTGGTCCGGATGGGCATTATTTCGATAAGGAAATTGAAGGCCATACGCAGCTACGTTCTTGTTGGCGCATTCGTGGCAGGCGCGATCTTCACCCCGCCTGATGTAGTCTCGCAATTCATGCTGGCGGTACCGCTTTATCTGCTCTATGAATTGGGCATACTGGTGGCAGGTTTCATGGGCAAACCTGCACCGGTTACGGATTGTCCAACCGCAAGCAACCAAGGCAGCGAGGCAATGGCACGAGAACCGGACCAGACCGAAGTCGGAAGCAAGGAAAATCGTTGAGCCCGGCAGCAGTACTGTGGCCGACGCAAAAGAACAGTTTTATCGCTTAGTCCGGGTTGAAGGCTCTCCGCGCCTATTCCAATGCATCCTGCTCCAGTTCCTGCGGCGCTGGTTTGGGACGTTTGCCGACCTTGATCTTGATGACTTTCTCCGCCTGGTTGCGTACCACTGTAACCACGCCTGTTTCTCCCGGCGGTAGTGCTGCGATCAGATTGAGCATGACAGACGAATCGTTGACCACTTTACCGTCTACCGCCACCACGATATCTCCCGGCTTCATTCCGGCCTTGTCGGCGGGACCATCCCTGAGCACGCCCGCAATCAATGCGCCATCGGCGTTGGCACGCTTGAATGATTCCGCCAGTTCCGGTGTTAAATCCTGTACTTCCACACCGATCCAGCCACGGATCACGCCGCCGGTCTGAATGATCTGTTCCATTATCTGCTTGGCAATATTGGCTGGAATAGCAAAACCAATGCCAAGTGATCCGCCAGTCCGGGAAACAATCGCGGTATTAATGCCGATCAGATTACCGGCGGCATCAACCAGCGCACCGCCGGAGTTTCCTGGATTGATGGCAGCATCGGTCTGGATAAAATTCTCGAAAGTATTGATACCCAGATGCGACCTTCCCAGTGCGCTGATAATGCCCATGGTCACTGTCTGCCCGACACCAAAGGGGTTGCCGATGGCAAGTACCATGTCACCTACTCTGGCATGGTCGGAATGCCCGAAAGTCATTGCTGGCAGCGCCCCCATATCCACTTTTACGACAGCCAGATCGGTTTCCGGATCCGAGCCAATGATGCGCGCCCTGGCTTTTCTGCCATCCATTAATGCAATCTCTATCTCGTCCGCAGCCTCGACCACATGATGATTGGTAAGAATATAGCCTTCCGGACTCACAATTACACCGGAACCAAGACTTGATGCACGCCTGGTTTGCGACTCGAAGCGGTCACCAAAGAAGCGTCGGAACATGGGGTCATCCAGCAGTGGATGAGGAGGTATCTTGACTTCCTTGCTGGTGAAAACGTTAACCACTGACGGCGTAGCAATTTGTACGGCATCACTAAAGCCGCCGGGCTTGGACGCACCATCGCGGGTGGCCTCTTTCAGTGTCACCATACCGCCACGAGAACTCCACGGTAACAGCTCAGGCCTTAAAGTAGAGACAACAAACAATACCGCAAGGAATATCGTTACCGTTTGTGCGAAAATCAGCCAGAGTTTATGCATGTTGGTATACAGATTTCGACGCTAGAATAACTGCCATAAAGAAACAAGGGGAAACATTGATGCGACTGAACGAACTCGAAATCTACCTGAATCAACTCCTGGATATCGTCCATGTCCATGATTATTGCCCAAATGGGCTGCAAGTGGAAGGACGAAGCGAAGTATGCAAGCTGGTTAGTGGCGTAACCGCCTCGTTTGATTTCCTGCAAGCTGCTGTGGCTGCGGGTGCAGATGCGGTGCTGGTACATCACGGTTATTTCTGGCGCGGTGAGAATCAATGCCTGACCGGCATGAAACGCCGCCGCATTGCTCTGCTGCTGGAGCACGATGTCAGCCTGCTTGCTTATCACCTGCCGCTGGATGCGCATCCGGAATTGGGCAACAACACGCAACTGGGGCGCAGGCTGGGCTTCATTGAAAACGGTCGTTTTGGCGAACAGAATATTGCTGCTCAAGGCATCCTATCTCAAACCATGGCACTGAAAGATCTGGGAATGAATATCGAACATCTGTTGTCACGCAAACCGCTGGTAATCGGTGATGAGGCAAAACTAGTACAGCGCATAGCCTGGTGTACTGGTGCGGCGCAGGATTATTTCGATGAGGCGATTCGTCTAGATGTGGATGCATTTGTTACTGGTGAAATTTCCGAGCAGACTGTGCATGCCGCACGTGAATCCGGTGTCGCCTTCATTGCGGCAGGACATCATGCCACCGAGCGTTATGGTATCCAGGCATTGGGCGAGCATGCAGCACAGAAATTCGGCATTACCCACCAATTCATCGATGTGGACAATCCGGTATAAACAAGATTGCAGCATGTGGAAGAAATGAGCAAGCCTGCCACTTGAGTCTGCTGCAGCATGGGCTTAGCACACTGACACAGAACAGGACAGATCATGGGACAGACGCCATTGCAAGGAATAAAAGTTATCGAAATGGGTACGCTCATTGCCGGACCATTTGCAGCCCGATTGATGGCGGAATTCGGTGCGGAAGTGATCAAGATCGAATCCCCAAAAAACGGCGACCCATTGCGGCAGTGGCGCAGGCTGCATAATGGCACATCGTTATGGTGGTATGTGCAGTCACGCAACAAGAAGTCGGTGACGATAAATCTCAAAAAGGAAGCAGGCCAGGAAATCATCAGGCAACTGGTGAAGGACGCTGATATTGTGATAGAAAATTTCCGTCCTGGCGTAATGGAAGGCTGGAACCTGGGATGGGAGCAGCTTAGCGCAATCAACCCAAGGCTCATCATGGTACGCATTTCCGGCTACGGGCAAACGGGACCCTACCGCGACCGACCCGGCTTTGGCGCGATCGGTGAATCCATGGGCGGCTTGCGCCATCTTACGGGTTACCCGGATCAAGCGCCGGTGCGAGTGGGGGTATCGATAGGCGACTCCATCGCCGCCATGCATGGCGTAATGGGCGCATTGATGGCGCTGCACCAACGCAATACAGGCGACGGCAAAGGTCAAGTGGTCGATGTGGCACTGTACGAATCTGTATTCAATCTGATGGAGAGCCTGCTGCCGGAGTACGATATGTTCGGTTTTACCCGGAACCGAAGTGGTGCATCCCTGCCGGGTATTACACCATCAAACACCTATCCATGCCGGGACAAGAAGTACGTGGTGATTGGCGCTAATGCCGACAGTATTTTTAAGCGCATGATGCTGGCTATTGGCCGTAACGATCTTGCCAATGATCCGGAGCTTGCACACAATGACGGGCGGGTAAAACGTACCAGGGAACTTGACGAGGTAATCACGGCTTGGACCATGCAGCATGACCTGGGCGAAATTCTGACAGTACTCGACAAGGCAGAAGTTCCAGCAGGAAAAATATACGACATTGCCGATATCGTCAATGATCCGCACTATCAGGCACGAGAGATGATCCGGCAGTTCCAGTTGCCGGATGGGCAGCCATTGAAATTGCCCGGCATTGTTCCCAAATTATCGCGCACACCCGGTGAAATCCGCTGGGTTGGCCCGCAACTAGGCGCACATACCGCAGAGATTCTCAGTAGTTTGGGATATGACGAAGCGGCGCAAGCCGCGCTGAAAGCACAAGAAGTAATTTGATCTGCATTACTGATTCGGGAGGTGGTGCTGTGCATGTTCCCGGCACCATCAACACACCGGAGTGCCGGCGGCTACAGCATGGAGAACGGTGGTAATCCGGGGTAGATTTGGAGTGTTTAAACCTGCGCAAATTTCTTGACAGGTATTGGTTGAGGCGTTAGGCTACGCGGGTCGTTGGAATGGGCTATTCAGGGATATGGGGATAGGTTCAGACGACCACGAACACGAACAACATAATAACTACGGAACAACAAAGGAGAGAAGACA
>JAPLQS010000047.1 GCA_026399575.1 Nitrosospira sp.
TAGTTGATGGAACTGGAGATAACCTGCCACAAATTTCAGAAAAATAATAAAGGGTCAGCCCCTGAAGGGTAATTAAAACCATACTTAGTTTTTTGCAGGTGATTATGAGCGAGTGCTGGTGCGGGTTTAGCTGTTTTGGGACTTGGTGATTTTGCGAGAAAGTAGGGATGATTATTGTGAGCTGAGGGGGTATTTCGGAGATAATTTTGTGGGTGATGTCGAAAAACGGGTGCGCAGTATTTCCGCTTCCAGTGGAAGCCGCATGAAGTGCGGTATTAATCCGTTATGCTGCTATTAGTTGGGCGCGTTGTACTTTGGGCGCACCAGCTTTGCGTACTTGCCACAAGTCGTATGCTGCCTGCTCTGCAATCCATAAATCAGCCCGTCCGCCGTTCTCAACTCCTAGCCAGCCCTCTAAACGTAATGCCATTTCAGGGGAAATTGCGGCACGCTCGTTCAGCACACGGGACAAGGCTGCACGGGTTACGCCTAGCTGCCTGGCAGCCTCGGTGATGGTTAGCCCCAGCGCTGGCAATACGTCTTCTCTCAATGTTCCACCAGGGTGTGGTGGGTTATACATTCTGCTCATGGTTACTTTCTCCTAGTGATAATCCTGATAGTCAATCAATGTGGCATTTTCCCCATCAAAGTCGAACGTCATACGCCAGTTGCCATTTACCCAGACAGACCACTGTCCGGTCGATAACCGGTGTAGATTCCATCCCGGCACGCTCATATCAATGGGGCTTTTGGCAAGATCCAGACGCAATAACTGCTTTCTAAGCTTTGGCGCATGGTGTGGCTGAATACCTGCTTTACTTCCGGTTTCAAAGAAAACCTCAAGCCCCTTGTGCCGGAATGCTTTAATCATAGCATGATCGTATAGCGTAGCGTTTCGGTTGTCAAGTTGACTGCTTGCTGTACTATTACCTACCAACCCACTCGTACTGGCACTTCATTTCATTCCATGAATGGCAACACTCACCCGCTTGAGCATTTTAGTCGTCACGCTGGTGCGGCGTTCAACCTGGCTGATATAGGCTTGGCTGACACCGAGGCGTTGTGCGAGTTGCTGTTGGGTGATGCCCGCTTTGATGCGTGCCGCCGCAACCGGGTTGTCCACATAGTCTTCAAGGACGAATGGAACATATTCCGGTGCGGTTCCGTGCCTGGCCAGCTTTTCTTCAATCTGATCTTTCAGGACACGATAAATGGCTACCGGCAACAAGACGTACTCGTCTTTGCCGTTGACGGATTTTATTTTCTGCAGTGTCATTTGTAGGCGTCTCCACGCGGTTTTATTTTCTCTACAGTGATAATCCTGACCACATCCTGTCGTTCAAAGATTACGCGCCAGCTACCCACCCTTAACCGAAAGTACGGTTCGCCCGCGAGTTTCTTGACGTCCAGCGCAGCATCATCCGGATTGCGGCCCAGTTGCTGCAGCTTTTCAGCGATCCTGAATCGGTCTGGCCTGGGCAGGCTTTGCAGCTTTTTCTTGGCTTGAGGCCGTATCAGCAATGTGTAGGACTCGCCCATATTATAAGTTATATAATATTATATTCAAGTGGTTTAGCGTATGGGAAATTGCAATATCTTCACTTGCTTGGCGATTTTGAAGTATTGCAGCAAGCAGGCGGCGATTTGCTCCGCTGGCCGGCGCAGGCGTTCCACGCTGTTGATGATGTAGCCTGCGGTTACGTCGTTGCTCATCTTGTGATTCACCAGCCGCTTGAGCGCATACGCCGAGATGTCGATGCTGTCAGCGATGGTGATGAAAGTGCGGCGCAGATCATGCAGCGTGAACCCTACACCGGACACCTCCATTACTTTCCGAACCTGGACGCGAGGTTCGATCAAGTAGCCGGCTTTTCCGGTTCCGGCAAAGACATATTCGGAATCCGCCACAGCCTTTCTGTCCTCCAGCAGGTTGAAAATGAAATCCGTGAGCGGCAATGTAAGCGGCTCTCGGTTCTTGGTGTCGCGGATGGTAAATGAGCGGTCCTGCATATCGACGTCGGACCATCTCAGGGCTGCAGCTTCCCGGCGGCGCAACCCAGTAAACAGCAGGAAGAACAGATAATCGGCGACCAATGCGGGTTGTGGAGAAGTCTTGTCATTCTTGAGTTGCATGACGCCTTGATACCACGGTTCGAGCTGGTGGGGCTTGATGAGCGTCTGGCGCCGTCCGATTCGATACCAAGCGCGGGTCTGTGTCAGCCGCACCACCGGGTTCTCGCGCAAGATGGCATTGCCTCGGCCATCCTCATACTGTGCGATGGAGAAATTGAGCAAGGCGCGCAAGAAACGTAGTGCCTGGTTGGCATAAGCCTTCCCGCGCTCGGTGCCAACCTTGGTATGGCGTTTGATCACCATATCTTTACTGATATCGACCAAGGCTTTTTTTTGCCAATCTAGGAACACGGTTTGTATCAGTCGCCGGTAACCATAAAGTGTACTGGGCCGGAGATTCTTTCTGGCAACAACGAAATCGTCAAAAGCTTGTTGCAGCATTATGCCTTGTAGCGCTTTCAGTTTTTTCTCGGCAGTGGGATTGCGCCCTGTCGCAATATGTCCGAGAAGTTTTTGAGCTTCTTTTCGAGCTTGTTCTACAGTCAGCCCAGGGTAACGGCCTAGCGTAAGCCGCTTCACTTTACCTTCGATGCGTTTCTCCAGAATGAATGACTTGGCACCAGAAGTCGTAACGCGGATTGCAAAACCTTTGAGTTCGGCGTCGCGAATAAAAACTTGTCCTCCTGCAGGAATATTCAACCGGTCTACTACGGATTTTGTTATCCTGGCGGGGAGTGCTGAGGAAATTGTTGTCATATTTTACATTCTCGAAATGCATAATCAGAATGCATAATCCATGTAGACACTATGTAGACAGTAGGCGTCAAACTATGGGTAGAAGTGTAAAGCACAATAAACCAGAAAAGCAAGTAGAAACAACAGGTTTAGTGCTTCTTCAAGGATCTTAAAACAGCCTAAAACAGGGAAGAACTAGATTTGTAATCAGAAGGTCCCGAGTTCGACTCTTGGTGTCGGCACCAATACTCATACGGCTTACAGCGATGTAAACCGTTTTCATTCCAAATGTACTTGAACAGATGTAACCGGTTTGTAACCGCGATTTCTCAATGACGTGGCATTGCTGCCTCTGACTACAGCACGTCAAATTTCCAACGCGATACCGTGCTCAACCGGCACAGATGACCAATATTCGGCCGACAGCAACAAGCATGATCATAAATCGCATGCCTGGCGCCGACGGCTATCACATTTGCAGGTACTATCTGAATCCGCCCACTCAAGCTATACAATCTCCTGATGCAAATCGAAGTTGAAGAGAAATTCAGGTACGCCGTCGTGGCAGCCGTACAACTGCCGAACGTGAGCGATAACGAGTTTGAAGCGTCGCTGAGCGAGCTGCGGGAACTCGCAAAAACACTGGGATATGAGGTCATCCGCACGTTTGTGCAGAAGCGCTCAGGCTTCGACATGACGGCATACCTGGGCGCCGGCAAGCGGCAGGAAATATGCAGCTTCGTAAACAACGAGTCCGCCGAAACGGAGGACACCGAGCCGGAGGAAATCGTCACCAACCCTGATCACCGCGAGATCGATGTCATCCTAGTCGACCACGAGATCTCACCGTCGCAGGCGCGCAACCTGGAAAAGGAGGTTGGCTGCGGGGTCATGGACCGCACCATGGTCATCCTCGAAATCTTTCATCGCAATGCCCGCTCACGCGCCGCGCGCGCTCAGGTGGAAATCGCGCGCCTCGGCTACATGGCGCCGCGCCTGCGTGAGGCGGCGAAGCTTGCCGGGCCGCAAGGGCGACAGCGCAGCGGCGTCGGTGGTCGAGGCGGTGGTGAATCACACACTGAATTGGATCGACGCAAGATCCGTGACCGTATCGCTGAACTGCAGCAGGAGATCGTCGCGATGGATGTCGAGCGCAAGACGCAGCGTGCGCGGCGGCAGGAGCGCCAGGGATTCGCTGGCGTGGCGCTGGTGGGCTATACGAACGCCGGCAAATCCACCTTGATGCGGGCACTCACAGGAAGTGAGGTGCTGGTCGCGAACAAGCTCTTCGCTACGCTTGATACCACCGTGCGGGCCCTCCACCCGGAGAGCGTGCCACGCGTGCTGGTCAGTGACACGGTCGGTTTCATCAAGAATGCACGGGCTGGTCGCCTCGTTCAAGTCAACACTTGACGAGGCGCTGGATGCATCGCTGCTGCTGCACGTCATCGATGCCGGCGACCCCGGATTTGAGCGCCAGCTTGAGGTCACTGATGGCGTACTGGAGGAGATCGGTGCGCATGTGGTGCCACGCCTCCGCATTTTCAACAAAATCGACCACGTCGGCGATGCAGCGGCGCAAGCTGAACGCGCAGCAGCCTTGCGGGCACAGTACCCGGATTGCATCGTGATGAGTGCACGCCGCCCTGAGGATGTCGTGCAGCTACGCCAGAAGATCATTGAGTTTTTCCAGCAGGGGCTGGTTGAGGCCGAGCTTTTCCTTCCCTGGTCGGCACAGCAATTGCGCGGTGGCATCTACACCAGCTGTCAGGTGCTGGAGGAACGCTCGGACAATGAGGGCGCTTTCTTCCGGGTTCGTGGCGAGCCCAACGTCATCAAGAACCTGTGCGAACAGTTCAGCCAGGCGCGATAGATTCAGCGCCTTTGCTCCCAACACGCTGACTCCATCTACTGGGTGTTGGCACCGGTTGAATATTAATCAGAAGATCCAGAGCTGTGGAACAGATGCTTCAAAGGCGGAGTTTTTACGTGTGGGAAGTCGCCCGCGGAACAGCGCTGGGGGCCAGAGGATCGTTGCTCTTTATGCTGCACGCTCCGGGTGCATATGCATCTCGTACCAGAGCAGGCTGCCGAGTATCAGGCGATCATTGGGCTGCAGGTTCTGGAATTCCATACCATACTCATGGCGCATTGCGCCATTCTCGTCCGACACGCTCTTCGAACTGCGTACCTGAGCGTGTAGCTCAAGCGACACCGGTACCTCGTGCAGCTCGAACTGCATAGTGAGCCGTATCGGGTCTTCACTCTGGAACGGTTCGGCGATGCCGATGCGTACCCCGGTCATGCCGATGTTCAGAATATTTCCGGTCATATCCGCCTTGCCGTCAATGGCGATTGTAACCGGGAGGCAGACGCCATGGCGAAACGAACTGCGCACTACCACCGCCTCGATTTTTTTCGGAAAACCCAGGTGCAGATAGGTATACGGAAAATGCTCTATCTTGAGTATGTTGGTGTTGAAGGCGAACGCGCTTTTGCCGGTAAACGCCCGCAGCAGCAAATTTTCGCCTTCCTTCACCAATCCGGCCATGATGACTTTCTGCGGCAAGGTGATAAGAATACTGCCACCCTCTATCCATCCAATCACCTTCCCCAGCACACGCTCCCCTTTTGCTCCGCGGGGTAGCGAGATTGGAATCTTGTCGCCGACCTTGAGGCGCATTTCCGCAAAAGTGGCAGGGGATGCGATCGGACCTGATTCCGGGGCGTCGGTTGAAGGCGGTGCATCGGCAATTTCGAGTTGCGGAGAGGAGGTTTCCAGCGTGTCGAGGTGTGGAGGGGGAATTTCCAACGTATCAAGTTGTTGAGAGGCAGTTTCCATCGTGTCCTGTGCAATTAAGAATGAGATTGCTTAAGCCGGCTCTGGTTTATTCCAGATCTGAAAATACCCACTCTTTCCCAGCCTGAGTGACGAAACCAATTCTTCATGGATCGGGCTGAACAGCAAGCCCAAGCCACATCACCATGCCTGAATCTCCTGCGACAGAAATATGGCATGACTCAATGTTCGTAATGTGGACATTGTGCCCGCCCAGATCAATGTCCCGTATAGGAATACTCTGATTCTGCTGTAGGAATAAGGGAATAGACGAGGGAATTTCTTCAGTTGCCGGATCGGGGGAAACGATCCGTTTTGCTGCCGTGTCAGCGCAGCAGCATCAGTCTGGGAATGGCATCCGCACCGGCCCACACGATTGCGTTCTGGCCGAACTGTCTGCCCAGTGCCTCGGCCACCTCAAGCTCCACTCCCAGTGCCAGCAGACTTGGCTCCGCTGGCCATATGCCGGATGGATCAGAACCCGTGCCTTCGATGATCTGGTCAGTATGACGGCTCAGTTCTTCATGCAGGCGCGCCTGCGCAACTTGATTCGCTGCGAGACTGTGCGGCTGGCTGCCGGGATTGCAGGCAGTGATGAAGACCGCACATTGCCGGCCTGACGCCGCCAGCAGTTGCGCCAGCGCTTCGGAGTGCTGATCGATACGCAGAATGATCGCGGCGGAACCGGACCCTGCCCGGTAGTCAGCCGCGCGATAGCTGGCGACGAGATCGGCAGGAATTGCGGACGGCATCAGCAAAACCTCAGTCCCGCCATGCCGGAAATTGCGGCAGATCATGAAAGAAAGCCATGTCGTGATTGGGCCACAGTTCTGCGTCTTCAGCGCGGGCAAGAGCCTTGAGCTTGCGGATGCTGGCAAGCGCCAACGCCGCGTTGTCCTGCCAGCAGCAACCGGGGGCGATTTCCTCGGACAGATTCTCGGTCAGATCGGCGGCGTCTCCGCAGAGGATCACCGGTCGGCCTTTCGGCAGCTCGATCAGCAGCGACATGTGCCCTGCGGTATGCCCCGGGCTGGTGATGGCCTGCACGCCTGTTGCAACGCTGTATTCACCAGTCTGTCGGTGCCATTGTTCCGCACCAGCCAACTCGTCGGCAAACACGCCGCCGTCCAGCCCGGTGCGCGCGGCAGCGAGTTCATCAGCATGGATATGCACTTCGCAGCCCGGCAGATCGCAGATGCCACCGACATGGTCAAAATGCAGATGGCCGATAAAGACCACGTCGATGTCGGATGGCGTGAGTCCCAGTCGCGCCAGGTAGCGCGGGATACGCTGCTGTTCCTGCATGTTGGGTGCTTCGATCTGCGGGCGCATCGGGTCGAAGTGCTGGGCGCGCAAGGCTGGGTCAGACAGCTTGCGGTAATCGCAGCCCGCATCGTAAAGGATGCGGCCGTTCGGCGTCTCGATCAGATAGGCGAGAATGGGCGCGTCGATGAACTGGCCGTGGCCGCGGTTGCGGGTTGAAATGGTCTTCTCGTAGCGCAGCGTACCGGTGAGCAGCGGCCAGACTTTCAGAGCACGTGACATATAGAAAATTTAAATGGGACGTTTAATATGCGTTGACTGCAAGATATGCACAGAGTGGAGACAGAGCTTGGCAAACTCGCACATGCGTAGGCTGGCGGTGAGGCACAAACCCCAGCAACCCACTGCAATCCCGTAACGCTGGGGTTCACAAGCTCACCCCAGCCTACATTCACTTACCTGGGGTTGAGACACGAACCGTAGGCTGGCGGTGAGGTACGAACCCCAGCAAAACTAAACTCATTCTCCCCATTCCGCCCATCCCTGCGCGACATAACTTGCACCCCAATCCGGCGGAAGAATACCTTCCTTTATAAATCGATGAATAGATGAATGGGGCCAATCAAATGGTGATTCTACATGGCCATGTTTGACCGGATTGTAATGAATGTAGTCCACATGCCGCGCATAATCGGTTTCGTCTCGAATCTGATGCTCCCAATAGCGGCGCTGCCATATGCCGCGCTCGCCTTTCCCGGTACGGCTCGGGCTGATGCGCTCTGTTTTTGGCAGGCTTCGTGAGAATCCGGCTTTGATCAATGCCCAACGGGTTGGGTAATCCATGTCGTTCGATGGTAATGTCCAAATCGCGTGGAGATGGTCGGTAAGTAACGTTCCCGATCTGTCGGCCAGGTTGACGGTAAAGAAGAATGTGCCGCCAGGGGTTAATGCGCGAGTGTAGGTTCTCATGGGTGGGTTGTGCTGGGGTTCGTACCTCACCACCAGCCTACGGTTCGTACCTCATTGGGTCTACTATTCGCGCATCATTGCTGGCCTAGGATGCGTACCGCATCATTAGCCTGCACACATCTCCATTTATCGACTGATCGGCTTGTAACGTATCCGCTTCGGCTTGGCGCCCTCTTCACCCAGGCGCTTGCGCTTGTCCGCTTCGTATTCCTGATAGTTGCCGTTGAAGAAGGTCCATTGCGAATTGCCTTCCGCCGCGAGGATATGGGTGGCGATGCGATCGAGGAACCAGCGGTCGTGCGAGATCACCAGCACACAGCCGGCGAATTCGAGCAGCGCATCTTCCAGCGCGCGCAGGGTTTCCACATCCAGATCATTCGATGGCTCGTCCAGCAGCAGCACGTTGCCGCCCGAGATCAATGTCTTGGCCAGATGCAGTCGGCCGCGCTCGCCGCCGGACAGATTGCCGACGATCTTGGCCTGGTCTGCGCCCTTGAAGTTGAAGCGGCCGATGTAGGCACGCGCAGGGGTTTCGTACTTGCCCACGGTGAGAATATCGTTGCCGCCGGAGATGGCATCGAACACGCTCTTGTCATTCTCCAGCGAGTCGCGCGCCTGATCGACATGCGCGATCCTGACGGTGGAGCCGATTTTCACTTCGCCGGAATCCGGCTGCTCCTTGCCGGTGATCAGCTTGAACAGCGTGGATTTGCCCGCGCCGTTCGGGCCGATGATGCCGACGATGGCACCGGGCGGCACCTTGAAGCTGAGGTTGTCGATCAGCAGGCGGTCGCCGTAGGCTTTGGAAACATTGGTGAATTCGATCACTTCATTGCCGAGCCGCTCCGCCACCGGGATGAAAATTTCCTGGGTCTCGTTGCGCTTCTGGTATTCCTGCGAATTGAGTTCTTCGAAGCGGGCGATGCGCGCTTTCGATTTCGCCTGCCGCCCCTTCGGGTTCTGTCGCACCCATTCCAGTTCCTTGTGCAGCGCTTTCTGGCGCGCGGATTCGCCGGATTCTTCCTGCTTCAAGCGAGCTTCCTTCTGCTCCAGCCAGCTTGAGTAATTGCCTTTCCACGGAATGCCGTGGCCGCGATCCAGTTCCAGTATCCACTCGGCGGCGTTGTCGAGGAAGTAGCGGTCATGCGTGACCGCCACTACGGTGCCGGGGAAGCGCACCAGGAATTGCTCCAGCCATTCCACCGACTCGGCGTCGAGGTGGTTGGTCGGCTCGTCCAGCAGCAGCATGTCGGGCTTTTCCAGCAGCAACTTGCACAGCGCCACGCGCCGCTTCTCCCCGCCGGAAAGATTCTTGACCACGGCATCCCACGGCGGCAGACGCAATGCATCGGCGGCGATTTCCAGTTGCTGGTCACTGCCTCCGCTGCCGGCGGCAAGAATGGCTTCCAGCCGCGTCTGTTCGGCGGCGAGCGCATCGAAATCGGCGTCCGGCTCGGCGTAAGCGGCATAGACTGCATCCAGCTTCTGCTGCGCGCTGGCCGCTTCGCCCAGCCCTTCCTGCACGGCTTCGCGCACGGTCTGCTCCGGGTTGAGCTGCGGCTCCTGCGGCAGATAGCCGATATTGAGATTGGGCATCGGCAGGGCTTCGCCCTCGAAATCCTTGTCCACTCCCGCCATGATGCGCAGCACGGTGGACTTACCCGAACCGTTCAGGCCCAGCAGGCCTATCTTGGCGCCGGGGAAAAAACTGAGCGAGATGTTCTTGAGTATCTGCCGCTTGGGAGGTACGACCTTGCCCACGCGGTTCATGGTGAAAACGTATTGCGCCATAGTATGTTGGTGTCAGTAAGAAATAGTAATTTTGTTTCTCGGAAGTACCCAGGGCGAACAGGTTTTTCACCTCAATTTCGCTGCTGAATTATACCCCCTTAATGCTTTGTTCCGCCTGATCCGCAGAGCGCATTTCCAGGCACATCCTATGCATCCGTTATGACGAAAGCCGTCAACCGGTCTATACTTTTTTCTGATGCACTCGATAAACCTCACACCGGAGGATCACATGAAACTACGCCAACTGATTGCCATTGCCGCCCTTACCCTGTTCAGCAGCGCGGCCTTTGCGTACCACTGTACAAGCGACATGAGAAAAATCGATACGGCGCTGGAAAAGAATCCGAAACTCAGCGAGGCGCAGGCGGAAGAAGTCAGGAAACTGCGGGCTGAAGGCGAAGCGCTGCACAACAAGGGCAAGCACAAGGAATCAGTCGAAACCCTTGGCAAGGCGATGAACATCCTCGGTATCAAGTAGCCGCACCGCCCTGACATCATGTCTTCGGATGTTGCGCCTCCTGGCAAGCGTGGCGGTAGGCCAGCAAGGCTTGATACGCGCGGCCCAGCACGCTGTCTTGCGGATAATTGCCCGCCGCATCCGCTATGCCAAACGGGCATCCGGCAAGCAGTTCCATGCCTTCGCTCACGTGCTCCGCAGTATGAATATGGAATAAACCTTTGGCGACCGCCTCGACCACCTTGCGTTCCAGCATCAGGTGGCGGCGGTTGCGCTGCGGAATCAGCACACCGTGACTGCCATCCAGTCCGGCCGTTTCGCACGCGCTGAAGTAGCCCTCTATTTTTTCGTTGATCCCGCCCACCGGCAACACTTCGCCGTGCTGGTTGACCGCGCCGGTAACGGCAATGCTTTGCTTGAGCGGCAAGTCCGCCAAGGACGAGAGCAGGATATACAACTCGGCACAGGACGCGGAATCCCCTTCCATGCCGTGATATTCCTGTTCGAACACGATGGAGGCATTGAGCGCGAGCGGAGCAGCGTGGACGAATAAGGCGGACAGATAATTCTGCAGAATGAACACGCCCTTGTCGTGGATCGGCCCGGACATCTCCACCTCGCGCTCGATGTTGAGCAAGCCATCCTCACCGGCAAAAGTACGCGCCGTGACGCGTACCGGGAAGCCAAAGCGGTAATCCCCCAGATCCACCTGGGTCAGGCTGTTGAGCTGGCCCACTTGCTCGCCCTGCAGCGCGATCAGCACTTCGCCTTCGGCAATGGATTCCTGCAGGCGTTGCTCCGGGTAATCATGGCGCAGGATGCGCGCGCGCAATGCGGCCTCGACATCCGCTGCCTCGACCAGGCGACCGGCACGCACATGGCACAGTGCGGCACTTTCCATCACCAGCGCCTCGGCGCGAGCGAAGATCGCGCTTTGGCGGGCCTGGTCATCCACCTGCCGGTGGGAATCCTCCAGCAGGCGCGCGACGGCAGCGGCAGAAAAATGCGGCAGCCCCAGTTCCCGGCAGGTGCGGGCGACGAAGATGGCTGAGGCGCGGCGGGTTGAGGCGCTGGCGGGAAAGCTCTCGGCAAAGTCCACCTTGACGCGAAAGCGGCGCCCGAACTCCGGGTCTGCTTCCTGCAACTCGTAATACTGTTGGCGTGAACCGATCAGCACGATCTTGACTTCCACATCCACCGCTTCGGGTACCAGCGAGACTGCCGCAATCGAAGTGAAAGCCGTTCCCGGTTCCTCGATCTGCAGCCTGCCGCTGCGCAGCAAACGGCGCAGCTTCTCCCACACCAGACCATCGGCCAGCAGGTCGCGCAGATGCAGCATGAGGAAACCGCCGTGCGCCTTGAGCAGGCTGCCGGCGCGGATGCGGGTGAAGTCGGTCACCAGCACGTCGTTCTCGGACTGGTATTCGATGCTGCCGAACAGGGAGCGGAATAACGGATTGTCCTCGATGATTACCGGCGCGCCATCCAGGCCGTCATTGTCCACTACCAGATTAACCCGGTAGCGGGACATCACCTGTTCCAATTCCTCCTGCCGGCCTTCCTCATCGCTATCGGAAACCTCGAACAGTTCCAGATTGTCGAGCAAATCCCGCATGACCTGTTCCAGATAAGTGCCGAGCTTGACGGAATCCTTGATCTGTTTCTTCAATGCGACACGTATTTCCTGCAACTCATGCTCCAGCAGCGGCTTCACCACCTGCCGCTGCAATGCTGCCAGCGCCTCGTGCATGACCCGCTCCATCGGCCGGGTTCTCTCGAAATAGCGCGTAATCTCGGCGCGCAATTCCTGCTCGGCCTGTTCAATCTCGGCCCGGCGTTCCTTCGGCAGGGTAAGCACTTTATCCTCGGTAAGGATGTGTCCTTTTTCGTCCAACAGAGTGAAGACTATGTGCCTGGCCTCACGATGGATGGTGAAATTGTGCGATTCGGCGAAAGTGGTGAGTTCGGCATAGGCCTTGGCTTCTTCTGCCTTGTGGGCTTTTTCAATGCGCTCGCTCTCGACCTTGAAATCCTGCCCGTCCAGGCGCTGCGGGATTTCCGTCAGCAGGGATTTTGTCATGCGCACCAGATGTTGCCGCAGCAGGCGGCCCTGTCCGGCAGGCAGGCGCAGAGCCAGCGGTCTTTCCGGTGCGTCGAAGTTGTGCAGATAGCATAAGTCGGGCGGCGCCGCCCGGTTGGCGGCAGCTGCGACCATCGCCTGGCGCAACAGCGAAGAGCGACCGCTGCCGACCTCCCCCCGCACGAACAGGTTATAGTCTGGCCGATCCATGCCGAGACCAAAGCAGGCGGCCATTTCCGCGCGCTCCTGCCCGATCCACGGCAGCGGATACTGCAGCAATTCCGAGGTATCGGAAAACCCAAGCGAAGCGGGGTCGATGGTGAGGCGCAGATCGGCGGGAATCAGGTTGGAGATCGGCATTCTTAACCATAGTCGGGTAGGGATAAGGTAGGCTAGCTGATTCCCCCCCGACACTCAAGGCTAATCATCCGGATTTTACCTGCAACGCGCTCCACGGAGGGCTTGTTCAGTGAGATGAAGGTTGATCTACGCGAATACTGTAGGCTGGGGTAAGGTACGAACCCCAGCAACATGTGATCTCGGAATGCTGGGGTTCGCAAGCTCACCCCAGCCTACAGCGCTGCCGATGCAGACACTCTCCGGCGAGAGTCTGCTCCCGGTCTTGTGTCTTTTCTTCCGTGCTAATATTGCACTCGACAGTCTGCCCGCCAGGGCGGAGCCTGTACTCAAGCAAAAGGATAACGAGCATGAAGCAGTTGTTGCAACAGGGGTTGTTGGCTTGTCTGCTTTTGTTGGCGTTGACCGGACAGGCGATGGCCGATCCGCTGGCGGAAGCGAAACAGGCCTACTTTGCGGGCGATTACGCAAAAGCGGAAAAGTTGTTCCGCCCCCTGGCAGAACAGGGAAATGCATCTGCGCAGTTATACCTGGGTTCGATGTATGACGATGGCCAAGGCGTGCCACTGGACCATCGGGAAGCCGTAAAATGGTATCGCTTGGCTGCGCTGCAAGGGAATGCGTATGCGCAATACAGCCTGGGAGAGCTGTATGAAAATGGCGAAGAAGGGGTGGAGCAGGATTACCAGGAAGCGGTGAAATGGTTCCGACTGTCTGCGGCGCAGGGACATGCCAATGCGCAGAATGATCTTGGCTTGATGTATGCCACTGGCCAGGGCGTGCCCCTGGATTATGTGCGCGCCTACATGTGGTTCAGTCTGGCTGCGGCAAAAGGTTTTGGTGAGGCACGACAGAACCTGGATACGGCGAGCGGAAAGATGAAGCCTGCACAGATCGCGCGCGCACAGCAACTGGCACGGGAGTGCGAGAAACGCAATTACAAGAACTGCAATTAAAAGTCAGTCCCCCGCAGTTCAGCAATGCTCCCAACCAGTGTTTGCAGCGCGAAACTCTGGTCATTGGCGACTGATTACCAAAGAGGTGATATCCATGCAATTCCGTACTTTTCATTTCATGCTGCTGGGATTGGCGGCGACTGCCGGCAGCAGCACTGCTGCGTTTGCCGAGACTGCCCAGAGCGACGCGAGTACTGCGGCATCTGCGGTGTCTGGTTCTGCGCATAAACATGAGATGCAGCCGCAGCTGCCGAATCAGCCAGGCGCAGATGCTCAGGCCGCACCAAAGTTGCTGAATCTCGGCTCACATACATTCGCGGTCAGTACGCGCAACGGGCGGGCGCAGCAGTTCATCAATCAGGGATTTAATCTCTCTTACGCATTCAACCATGCCGAAGCAGGCCTTGCGTTCCGGGAAGCGGCACGACTGGACCCTGCGCTTGCGATGGCGTACTGGGGCCAGGCATTAGTGCTCGGTCCAAACATCAACGCGCCAATGGCAGCAAAGGATGAGATACCGGCGCTGGAACTGGTGCGCAAGGCTGCCGCGCTGGTCGCGCAGGTTACGTCGCGTGAGCGCGCGCTGATTGACGCGCTGGAGAAGCGTTACACCGGGAAGCCCGAGCAGCGCAAGGCAAACGACCAGGCTTACGCGGATGCGATGCGGGAAGTGCATCTGCGTTTCCGCAGTGATCATGACATTGCGATGCTCTATGTCGAATCAATGATGGATCTCAACTCCTGGGGTTACTGGATGCGCGATGGTTATCCACTCGCAGGCACAGCCGAAATAGTCACGATCACCGAGGAGGTGCTGCAGCGCAATCCGCGACATCCGGGCGCGGCGCATCTGTATATCCACCTGGTCGAGCCGACGAGCACGCCGGAGCGAGCAGAGAAGGCGGCCGATATACTGCTTACGCTGATGCCGGCGGCGGGACATCTGCTGCACATGCCGTCGCACATCTACCTGCGCGTGGGCCGCTACGCCGATGCAATAAAGAGCAGCCAGCTTGCGATCGCAGCCGATGAGGCGTATTTCGCGCAGCACCCCGCACCGGAACCTGGACTGTACCCGGCAGTCTATTTCCCCCACAACATTCATTTTCTCTGGTTTGCCGCCACTGCCGATGGCCAGAGCCGCATGGCGATAGAGTCGGCACGCAAGCTGGCCGGTACCATAGATGAACCGGTATTGCAGGCGGTGCCGGCGACAGCGATATTTCGTGTCGTGCCGTACTGGGCGCTGGCGAGATTTGGAAAGTGGAACGAGATACTCCAGGAGCCAGCTCCGCCAGCCACGAACGCATTTTTGCAGGGCGCCTGGCACTATGTGCGCGGTCTGGCGTTTGCCGCAACGCGGCAGTTGCCGCAGGCCGAGCAGGAACTGGGGGCGCTGCGCGCGATCACAAAGGATGGAGCACTGGATTGGCAGTTGATGTCACTGAATAGCGCGCGCGACGTATTGAGCATTGGTCCTGAAGTGCTGGCTGGCGAGATCGCGGCAGCCCGTGGACAGTTCGATGCCGCCATCGCGCACCTGGATCGGGCGGTACGACTGGAGGATGCCCTCGCTTATACGGAACCGCCGGAATGGCAATCCCCTGCAAGGCTGACGCTGGGTGCCATCCTGCTGGAAGCGGGGGGCGCAGCCGAAGCAGAGACGGTGTACTGGGAGGATCTGCGCAGAAATCGCCACAGTGGCTGGACGCTACTTGGACTGTTGCAGACACTGCGTGCGCAAAAGAAGGACGATCAGGCGACATTGATCGAGGCGCGTTTCAGGAAGGCATGGACGCGCGCGGACGTGGCACTCGACGCATCACGTTTCGGCTGTATTGCGATGCCTCGCGCAGGAATAGCACCCTAGCTTGAGCGCCCGCTTTGAGGAAGATCGGTCGTCCGTTCGGTGCAATTCAGCCCGTTCAGTTTTTTTCACCACCATCATATTGCTGTAACAAACCCCGTGTATGGTTACGGCAATATGATTTTTTCCGCCACAAAAATCTTTGATCGTTCGATCAATCTGCTATTCGGGGTACTGCTGCTATTTATCACCATCGGGGTTACTGCCGGTGTCATTAATTTATTCCTGCAGCTCGGCGATCTGGTAACGAGCACCGATATCACCCGTCATTACGTGCGTCTTGTTTCCGATGTGCTGACCTTGTTCGTGCTGATCGAGCTGTCGCGTTCCCTTGTTTCCCATTTTGACGAACATCGCCTGCGCCTGACATTTATTGCCGATGCCGGCATTGTGTTCGTTCTGCGCGAAATCATGATCAAATTATTTGAGCATAAGATCGCAGCGGATGAGATTTACGCCTTGAGTGCACTGCTGCTGGTGCTGGGTTGCCTGCGTACCGCAGCAGTCCTGGTCTATCAGCGCGAGAAACGGCTGCTGGCGAAGGAAACCAGGGCCAGACGGCCAACTCCGCGTATCCCTGTAAACTAGGGAACTACCGGTTTCTTCGCTTGCTCCGCCAGATACAACCAGGTTTCGACTACGCTATCGGGGTTGAGCGAAAGGGTATCGATCCCTTCTTCCATCAGCCATTTCGCCAGATCGGGGTAATCCGACGGGCCCTGTCCGCAAATGCCGATATATTTGTCGGCTTTATGACACGCCTGAATGGCCAGATGCAGCAAGGCTTTCACCGCCGGGTCACGCTCGTCAAAAGATGCGGCGACCAGGCTGGAATCACGGTCCAGCCCCAGGGTCAGTTGCGTGAGATCATTCGAGCCGATGGAAAACCCGTCAAAGTATTCCAGGAATTGATCCGCCAGCAGCGCATTGGACGGAATTTCACACATCATGATCAATCGCAGTCCGTTCTCGCCGCGTTTCAGGCCATCATCCGCCAGCAGTTCCACCACGCGCCGGGCCTCGCTCAAGGTGCGTACAAACGGGACCATGATTTCCACGTTGGTGAGTCCCATTTCGTCGCGCACTTTTTTCAGTGCGCGACATTCCAGCTCGAAACAGTCGCGGAAGCTCTCGGCTACATAACGCGAAGCGCCGCGAAAACCCAGCATCGGATTCTCTTCCCTGGGTTCGTAGCGCTGCCCGCCAATGAGGCTGGAGTATTCGTTGGATTTGAAATCTGACAGGCGCACGATCACC
The DNA here is from genome assembly GCA_026399575.1 of Nitrosospira sp. Lineage (GTDB taxonomy): Bacteria > Pseudomonadota > Gammaproteobacteria > Burkholderiales > Nitrosomonadaceae > VFJL01. The sequence continues at coordinate 16,645 of JAPLQS010000047.1, forward strand.
GGCTTGGGGAAAAATGCCGCCCCGAGCATGGCGATGCCCTCGGTGAGTTTTTCCACATAGAAACTCACCGGATCGCGGTAGCCTGCACTTTGTTTTTCCACCGCGAGTTTCAGATCCGCGGGAATATCGGGATAATCCAGCACCGCCTTGGGGTGGATGCCGATCATGTGGGCGATGATGAATTCCAGCCGCGCCAGTCCCACGCCGTCATTGGGCAGGCGCTGGAAAGCAAATGCCAGTTCCGGGTTGCCCACATTCAGCGCGATCTTGACCGGCGGCTTGGGCATGGTTTCCAGCACAAGGTCGAGCACTTCGACTTCCAGCGCACCGCGATAAACATTGCCAGTGTCGCCTTCGCTGCAGGATACCGTGACCATCTGCTCGTCGGCCAATACGCTGGTGGCATCACCGCAGCCGACCACGGCCGGAATGCCCAGTTCGCGCGCAACAATGGCCGCATGGCAGGTGCGCCCGCCGCGATTGGTGACAATGGCGGCAGCGCGCTGCATGATCGGCTCCCAGTCAGGATCGGTCATGTCGGTCACCAGCACGTCACCCTGCTGCACTCGTGACATTTCTTTTGCATCCAGAATCAGCCGCACCGGTCCGCTGCCTATCTTCTGGCCGATGGCGCGGCCCGTTGTCAATACTTCCGATCTGGTTTTCAGGTGGTAACGCCGCAGTGTTTCCAGCGCAGCATTGGTCTGCACTGTCTCCGGCCGTGCCTGCAAAATGTAGAGCTTGCCGTCGGTACCGTCTTTGCCCCATTCGATATCCATCGGCCGGCGATAATGCCGTTCAATCGCGAGCGCATGGCGCGCCAGCTCTTCCACTTCCGCATCGGTGATGGAAAAGCGCTGGCGCTCGGCTTCCGCCACCGCCAGCGTTGCCACTGAATGGTTGGCTGCACGGCTGTCGGTGAATTGCATCTTGATAAGCTTGAAACCGAGATTGCGCCGCAAGATCGCGGGCCTGCCCTGCTGCAGCGCGGGCTTGTAAACGTAGAATTCATCAGGGTTCACCGCGCCCTGCACCACGGTTTCGCCGAGACCATAGGCAGCCGTGATGAACACCACCTGATCGAAACCGGATTCGGTGTCGAGCGTGAATATCACGCCGGCAGCACCGATGTCGCTGCGCACCATGCGCTGCACGCCGACAGACAGCGCCACTTCGGCATGAACGAAACCGTGGTGAACGCGATAGGAAATGGCGCGGTCGTTGTAGAGCGAGGCAAACACCTGCCTGACGGCTGCCAGCAGATTGTCCAGGCCGTGGATATTGAGAAAGGTTTCCTGCTGCCCGGCAAACGAGGCGTCGGCCAGGTCTTCGGCGGTGGCCGAGGAACGCACCGCCACAGAAATATCGCCGGCTGCCTGCTGCAGCAGCTTTGCGTAAGCAGCGGCGATTTCCTGCTGCAGTCGTGGCGGCAGCGGGGTTGCCACGATCCAGCTGCGGATTTGTGCGCCGGTCTCAGCCAGTGCTGCGACATCTTTGATATCCAGCGTGGCAAGTATTTGTTCGATGCGCTGCGCCAGACCGCCCTGCGCCAGGAAATCACGATAGGCCGCAGCGGTTGTGGCGAAACCGCCGGGAACCCTTACCCCGGCTTGAGCCAGTTGGCTGATCATCTCCCCGAGCGAAGCGTTCTTGCCACCGACGCTGTCCACATCGGTCATGCGCAGCTCGTCCAGCCAGATCACATATCTTGCATCTTCCATTCCCGCTCCTGTCAGCGCTGTAGGCTGGGGTGAGGTACGAACCCCAGCAACATGTGTAATCTCGAAATGCTGGGGTTCGCAAGCTCACCCCAGCCTACGGTACTGCGTATATCAGAGTACGGTTGTGTTATCCATCAAAACACGATATTTTGATTGTAGCTGAACATCTTCGTAAGGAACCGCTGATGCGGAACATTCACCATGAAAACATCCGGCAAATTTCTGCTCATCTGCGCTGTGTTGCTTTCTGCCACGGTGTTTATCCTGCCCATCGGAGCCACGACCATGACTGATCAAACTAAACAACAAACCGCTTATCTTGCGGGCGGCTGCTTCTGGGGAATGGAAGAACTGGTGCGGGAAATGCCCGGGGTGCTGCAAACTGAAGTCGGCTATACCGGCGGCAATACGCCCAATGCACGCTATGAGCAGGTGAGCAGCGGCAGGACCGGCCACGCTGAATCGCTGAAAGTGGTGTTCGATCCGCAGCGGCTCAGCTATCGGCATCTCCTGTTCGAATTCTTCCGCATGCACAATCCGACCACGCGCAACCAGCAAGGCAACGATGTCGGCACGCAATACCGCTCAGCCATTTTTTATGTCAATGAAGAACAGAAACGCGTTGCCGCCGAGGTCATCAGAACGGTGGATGCTTCCGGCCAGTGGAAAGCCAGGGTCGTCACCGAAATAGTGCCGTTCAAGGAATTCTTCCGCGCCGAGGAATATCACCAGAAGTATCTGGTCAAGAATCGCGGCGGCTATACCTGTCATTACATGCGAGGGTTCGATCTGGGTGAAAATAAATAGCTGAGGTAGTGCCGTTGCCTCAGCGCGATCTACTGCTCCGCAGCACAGCGCCGCGTCAAATATTCGACCGCGCTGTTCAATGTCAGAAGTTCGGCATAATCCTTCTCGGGAATGTCGATGCCGAGAGTTTCATGCAGGCGGATGATGAAGTTGAGAAAATCGAACGAGTCGATGTCGATCTGCTCGCGCAGCGACCGGTCCGGCACGATCAGGGCCGGTTCCACCTCGGGCGCGATGGCGCCCAGCGCATCAAAGATGATGTCCCTGATTTGCTCACGATTGTATGAAGTCATCGCAACTTCTCCGGTTGCTGCAGCAGCCGGTCGAGCGCAGCCAGAAACAGGCCGCCGCGGTGACCATCGCTGGCACGGTGATCGGCCGCGAGGGTAGCGGTGGCAACCTTGCGCACCACCACCGCCCCGCCTTCGACCCATGGCCGTTCGCTTATCCTGCCCAGACCGACGATCGCGACCTGCGGCGGATAGATCACGCCGAACACGCCTTCGACGCCCTGCTCGCCCAGATTGGTGAATGTCACGGTGGGGTCGCTCATCTCCGAGCTGCGCAACCTGCCGCTGCGCACGCGCGTGATGAGATCGCGCAAGTCAGCCATCAATTGGTCGAGGCTCTTCCTGTCGGCATCGTGAATTGCGGGAGCAACCAGGCCGCCACCACGCATCGCAATTGCCATGCCGAGGTGCACTGCCGCTGATGGCCGCGCTGCACCGTCGATCCAGAAACCGTTGAGTTCGGGCACTTCGCGCAGCGCGAGTGCCACCGCTTTCATGAACGGCACCACCGGCAACAGCCGCTCCGTGACGCTGCGTTTGAGATTTTCCGTTTCGAGCCAACTGCTGACCGCAGTCACATCAATATCGGTGGCCAGATAGTAATGCGGAATCTCGCGCTTTGAGCGCGACATCGCCGCTGCAATCGCCATGCGCATCTGCGCATGCCAATCCGGCGCGACAACCTTGGCAGCGGCCAGTGTCGGCGTTTTTGCCTGGGCGGCACGCTCGACATCGGCCCTCGAGATCACTGCGCCCGGTTCCGCTGCTTGCACCGCTGCGATATCGACACCCAGTTCTTCGGCAAGCTTGCGCGCTGAAGGCGCCACCCGCTGGCGGGCTGACACCACTGCCGCTTGCGCACGTGGCGGGGATGCAGCAACGATGGCCGGCGCTGTTACCGCCTGCGGAGTTGTTGGCGCTGCGGGCGTCTCAGATGCTGTGGCCGCTAGCGCGCCCGCAGTGCGCAGCAGTGCAAGGAGTTCGCCCACCGGCACTTTCCTGCCCGTCTCCACCACCAGTTTATCGACCGTTCCGGCTTCCCAGATCTCTACATCGACAGCGCCCTTCTGGGTTTCGACCACCGCGACCACCTGCCCGCGCTGCACTTCGTCGCCGGGTCTGATCAGCCATTCAACCAGTGTGCCTGCTTCCATATCCGCCCCGAGCGAGGGCATGCGAAATTCATACATAAGCACCTCTAGAAATTCAGATTTCGTCACAATACTTTGTTGCTCACAAAAAATGCTTCCTTACATATTAGCTATATGCTGCGTCTACATTTTTTGTTCCCGCCTCGTCTTGTTTAGAACTTTGAATTTTTAGAGGCTCCTGCATATTACTTCACCGTGCGCAGCGCGGCTGCGAGTATCGTTTCGACCTGCGGAATCGCCGCCTGTTCCAGATGGCGCGCATAGGGTATCGGCACTTCGGCGCTGCACACGCGCTCGATCGGCGCATCGAGTTCATAGAATGCCTGCTCCATCACGCGCGCCATGATTTCGGCTGCCAGGCTGCCGCTTTTCCAGCCTTCATCGATGATCACCATGCGATGCGTCTTCGCCAGTGAAGCCAGCACGGTCGTCATGTCAAGCGGCCGCAGGGTGCGCAAATCGATCACTTCGGCGCTGATATTCTGCGCGGCAAGGCGTTCCGCTGCCTGCAGCGTCTTGGGCAGGGAACCGCCATAGGTCACCAGCGTGAGATCGCTGCCTGCACGGCGTACCGCAGCACGGTCGATATCGACTGCGCCGGCGTCGGCCGCAAGCTCGCCCTCGAGGTTGTACAGCAATGCATTCTCGAACATGATGACGGGGTCCGGGTCCATCAGTGCCGTCCACAGCATGCCGCGCGCATCCTCGAGCGTTGCCGGCGTCACCACCCGGATGCCGGGAATGTGCGCATACCATCCCTCGAAGCTGTGAGAATGCTGCGCCGCAAGCTGCCTGCCGGCACCAGTGGCCATGCGGATCACCAGCGGAATGTTGAACTGCCCGCCCGACATGTGGCGCAGGGTGGCAGCATTGTTGAGAATCTGGTCGAGCGCAAGCAGACTGAAATTGCAGGTCATGACCTCGACGACCGGCAGCATGCCGTTCAATGCGGCGCCGATGCCGGCGCCAACGAATGCCGATTCGGACAGCGGCGTGTCGCGGATGCGCTCCTCACCGAATTCCTCCAGCAGACCCTTGCTCACCGCATAAGTGCCGCCATAGCGGCCTACATCCTCGCCCATCAGGAATACGCGCGGGTCGCGCTGCAGCGCTTCACGCAGCGCCATGCGCAACGCCTCGCGATAAGTGGTGGTGACAACCGGAGCAGTCACGGCATTCATTCTGTTTGCGTCCGTGCGGTGTACACGTCGCGGGTCAGCGTTTCCACCGGCTCCCAGGTCCCGGCTTCGGCGAATTCGACAGCCTGCGCGATCTCGCGCGCGACTTCCGTCTCGATTGCAGCGATCGTCTCCGATGTCAGCCAGCCCTCGCTTATGGCACGCGCACTGAATCCCGCGATCGGGCAGCGCTGTTTCCAGCGCTCGACTTCTGCCTTGCTGCGATAAAGTTCTGGATCAAACATCGAATGCGCGCGAAAGCGGTAAGTACGGAATTCAAGGAAATACGGGCCGTTGCCGGCGCGCACGAACTGCACTGCCTGCTGCGCTGCTTCCACAACCGCCAGCACATCCATGCCGTCTACGCTCTTTCCTGCCATCCGATAACTCGCCGCTTTCTCGACCAGGTTGGTATCGGCTTCGGAGCGCTCCAGCGCAGTGCCCATCGCGTAAAGATTGTTCTCGCACAGGAATAATGCCGGCACATTCCACAGCGCAGCCAGGTTCATCGATTCGTGGAATTCGCCTTCGGCAATCGCGCCCTCGCCGAAAAAGCATGCCGCCAGCCCGCTGCGCTGCTGCATCTTCTGCGCCAGCGCGTAACCGACCGTCAACGGCAGGCCGCCGCCGACTATCGCGTTGCCGCCGTAGAATTTTGCCGCCGCATCGAACAGGTGCATCGAACCGCCGCGCCCGTGTGAACAGCCTTCGACCTTGCCGTACATCTCCGCCATGATGGCCCCGGCGGACAGGCCGCGCGCCAGCGCATGACCGTGTTCGCGGTAAGTGGCGAATACCGCGTCCTGCGGCTGCAGCGCTTGCATGACGCCGACAGCGACCGCTTCCTCGCCGATATACAGATGCAGGAAACCGCGGATCTTGCCCGCGCTGTAGAGTTCGGCCGATTTTTCCTCGAAGCGGCGGATGCGCACCATCTGGTGCAGCAAGTTGCGTGCAAGCATTGGATCAGGTGTCATGCGCCGCTCTCCAGAGTCGAGGTGTCACCTTCGGGCAAGCCGAGTTCACGCGCCTTGAGCAGCCTGCGCATGATTTTGCCACTGCGTGTTTTGGGCAGATTTCCGATAAAGTCGATCTCCTTGGGTGCGACCGCCGCCCCCAGCCGCTTGCGTGCAAAGCCGAGCAGCTCGCGCCGCAACGCCTCGCTTGGTACATACCCGGACTTGAGCGCGACGAAAGCCTTCACCGTTTCAAGCTGCACCGGATCGGGCTTGCCGATGACCCCGGCTTCGGCAACTGCCGCATGCTCCATCAGCGCGCTTTCCACCTCGAACGGGCCGATCAGATGACCCGACGATTTGATCACGTCATCGGCACGACCGATGAACCAATAATAGCCATCCGCATCGCACCTGGCGAGATCCCCGCTCAGATACCATTCACCCGCGAAACATTTGCGATAACGCTCGTCCTCGTTGAGGTAACCGCGGAACATCGACGGCCAGCCGCGCTTCAATGCGAGTTCGCCTTCGACATCCGGCGCAGTGATGATCTCGACTGCATCCTCGCCGCAACGTTTGACTATCGCAGCCTCGATCCCTGGCAGCGGCTTGCCCATGGAGCCGGGTTTGATATCCATCGCCGCGTAATTTGCCAGCATGATGCCGCCGGTCTCGGTCTGCCACCAGTTGTCATGAATCGGCAGTCCGAATGCCTCCAGCCCCCAGCACACCGCCTGCGGATTCAGCGGCTCACCGACGCTGGCGATGAAGCGCAGCTTTGGAAAATCATGCTGGCGCACCAGTTCCGTGCCGCCCTTCATCATCATGCGCACAGCGGTCGGCGCGGTATACCAGACACTGACTTTCTGCTCCGCGAGAATGCGATACCAGCGTTCGGCATCGAAATCCCCTTCGTCGACGATACTGCTGATGCCGTTGGTCAGCGGCGAGATGATGCCGTAGGAAGTGCCGGTGACCCAGCCCGGATCGGCCGTACACCAGAACACGTCATCGCCATGAAAATCAAGCGCCAGCCTGCCGGTGGCGTCATGGGCAACGACTGCGCCGTGTACATGCACCGCGCCTTTGGGCTTGCCGGTGGTGCCGCTGGTGAAATGCAGTAGCGCCGGATCATCCGCTGCCGTGGGGCCTATGACAAAATCGGCGCTTGCCGCGCGCATCAGCGCAGCAAGATCCAGTGTGTCGGGGATATCGTCTGGCTCAGCCTCGTCACGTACCAGCAACACATGGCGCAATTGCGGCAACCGCGCGCGCAGATCGGCAATCTTTTTCCGATACAGGCTCGCGGTTGTCACCAGCACATTGCCGCCGCCCAGCGTGAGGCGCGTGTGGATCGGTTCTGGACCGAATGCCGAAAACAGGGGGCTCACCACGCAACGCTGCTTGAGCGCCCCCAGCACCGCAATATAGAGTTCCGGAATGCGTCCCGCCAGCACGAATACCCGCTCGCCCGGCTGTACGTCGAGACCCGCAAGCACATTCGCAAAACGGCTGCTCTGTTCGGCAAGATCGCGGTAGCTGAAATCCCGCGTGACGCCGGTTCTGCCCAGCCAACGCAATGCGAGCTGCTGTGCCCGCGCTCCCTGTGCATGGCGATCCACTGCTTCGTGGGCGATATTGATGCCGAGACCGTCGGGCAACCCCGTCAGATTTTGTGCTGCACTTTCCCAGGAGAATCCGGCATAGGTTCGCGCGTAATCGTTCATGTTCGGCGCTATGCCAGAACTGGACGCCGACTTGCGGATGAGATTGGTCGTCACGCGATGTTGTTTCCGGTTGTTTCGATTGATTGGCAGCAGATGGGGATTTCAGTCTAGCCACTGGCTTGATCGGCGTCAATCTGAAGCCACAGCTAATCTGCCTCACGCTCCACACTGCAGCAATGTGCTGCCGCCTGCCCTGCTTCGATCCCGCGCAGGATCTCGCCGGTCACCGCATTAGGACGGAAAGTGGTGCAGCCTTTCAATCCCTGATCATAGGCAAGTTGATACAGTTCACGGAATGCAGTGTAAGCATAATCCGCCGGTACATTGATGGTCTTGGAAATGGCCTGGTCCACATGCGGCTGAATGGCCGCCTGCATGGCCAGGTGGGCAGCGGGCGCAAGCCCATTGGCATTGATGAAAGCTGGCGGCAGCGCGGCCGTATTGCCCGCAGCACGCCAGCGTGCCACGGCATAATCGACTACCTGATATTGCGCATAACCTCCATCCGGCTCCAGTACCCGCCGCGTGAATTCGCTGTCGAATACCGGCTCCAGCCCGCTGGAAATATTGTTGGCCAGCAGACTGATGGTGCCGGTGGGTGCAATGGCGGTGAGATGGCTGTTGCGAATGCCATATTGCGCAATACCGTTGCGGATGTCGGCGGGCAAGGTGCGCACGAATTCGCCGGCGAGATATTTCTCCCGCTCGAACAACGGGAACGACCCCTTCTCCCGGGCGAGCTCTATCGAAGCACGATAGGCTGCATGACAGATGGTTTGCATCACGGTTTGCGCGAGCTGCAATGATGCCTCGCTGCCGTAACGGATGCCGAGCAGCAGTAAGGCATCGGCCAGACCGCTAAAGCCCAGACCGATGCGCCGCGAACCACGCGCCTGTGCGGCCTGGCTGGGCAACGGAAACAGCGAGACGTCAATGACGTTATCCAGCAAGCGCACGGCGACAGCCGCGGTCGCGCCTATCGCCTCCAGATCGAGCCGGGCTTGCTGGGTAAAAGGCTCGCGGATGAATTGGGTGAGGTTGATGGAACCGAGATTGCAGGCGCCATAAGGAGGCAGCGGCACTTCGCCGCAGGGATTGGTCGCACTGATCAGCTCGCAGTAATAAAGATTATTGCGCCGGTTGATGCGATCGATGAACAGCACGCCGGGTTCGGCACAGGCATAGTTGGCGCGCATGATCTGTTCCCACAGTTCCCGGGCGCGGATGCGCTTGTGTATTTTGCACGGCACCGGCTCGGCGTGTCCCGGCCAGCGGCGCGGCAATATCTCGTCGTCGTCGCGCATAGCAGCAGGGAACAGCAGCGGCCAGTCGGCATCAGCCTGGACTGCGGCCATGAACTCGTCGCTCACCAGCACCGAGATATTGAAATGCCGCAGTTGCGTGCGATCCTGCTTGGCGGCGATGAATTCCTCAATGTCGGGGTGATCGCAGCGCAGCGTCCCCATCATGGCGCCACGCCGCGCTCCGGTGGAAAGGATGGTGGCGCACATGCTGTCCCAGATGTGCATGAACGAGACCGGGCCAGAAGCCACCGAACCGACGCTGTAAGCCTGGGCGCCCCGTGGCCTGAGCGTGGAAAAATCGTAACCGACGCCGCCGCCTTGCTGCATGGTAACGGCGCCTTCCTTGAGCGCGTCGAAGATGCCGTCCATCGAGTCGGTGATGGCGCCCATGACAAAGCAATTGAACAGGGTGACCTTGTGCGCGGTACCAGCCCCGGCCTGGATGCGCCCGCCCGGCAGGAATTTGAAGTCCTGCAGGATGGCGTAAAAACGTGCCTGCCACATTTCCGCATCGCTGTCCGCTGCCGCCAGCGCATGCGCGATGCGCCGCCAACTATCGGCGATGGTCGCGTCGCACACCACAGCCCCTTCGCGGTGGCGGTACTTGGCGTCCCAAATGTGCCGGGCAACAGGTGCGGTAAAATATGCGTCATCCATAGGATTCAGAATAGCACCAAATGGGTCGGCTAATTCCGCATCATGCAGGCGTGATGCGGCTACAATTCAATATTAAGATTTGAAGCAGCAGAGGATGAAAATCGTGCCACGAAAACCGCCCACACCATTCCTGATTGCGGTGCTGCTGCTGGGCAGCAGCACCGCTCTCGCTCATCCCGGTCATGATGTTTCCGGATTAAGCGCTGGCTTGCTGCATCCGTTCAACGGCTTTGATCACTTACTCGCGATGGTGGCCGTGGGTTTGTGGGCTGCACAGAACGGCGGGCGCAAGATATGGCTGCTACCTGCCGCTTTCATGCTGCTGATGGCGGTCGGTGCGAAATGCGCGCTGATTTACCCGTTCCTGCCGCTGATCGAATCCGGTATTGCCGCTTCGGTATTGGTGCTGGGAATTGTCATCGCACTCTCGCTGAAACTATCCGCACGGCTCAGCATTGCGATCACGGCCTTGTTCGGGTTTTTTCATGGCTATGCGCATGGACTGGAAATGTTCGGGGCAGTTGAGCCGGAAGCGTACGCGCTGGGATTTCTTGCCACAACCGCAGCACTCCATCTTGCCGGTATCATGACCGGCATCGCCACGCGCGTCCGTTGCATGCGGCTGCCGCAAGCACTCGGTACTGTCATTGCTGCCAGCGGCGTATGGCTGCTGTCGGCCATCTAGCTAAGATTAATACGGCAGCGCCAGCCGCTCCCATTCCCGTAAATCGGATACAGCACAGAGTCGTTGCAATAAATCAAAGGCTGCCTGCAGATTGGCTGCTGCTGCCGGACTCAGCGGTGCGCCCAGTTCAAAGCATTCCCCGCGCACCTGCAGGAGATAGGCGGGAGGCGGTTCGCCGTAGAGTTCCCGATAAACATGCAGCACTGCCATCGGACTCATGACATGGGTGGTGTAGCTGGTGTCCTTTTGTGCCGCGAGGCGTGAAAATGCATAAGGTGCCGCGCAGGCAATGCTCGCGTCGATGAACAGTACCCGTTCCCGGCCCTGCAGATCATATGCATGCTCCACCTGTAACTGGAAGTCGGTGAGCGTTTCGACATGCGCAAGGTTCAGCGCTTGCAGATGCTCGAGCAACAAAGGCCCGAGCGCATCATCGCCGCGACTGGGGTTGCCGTAAGCAAAAATCAGCAGCGGTGCGATCAAGTTCTATGCCGTCCGTCGGAATCCTTGATCAGGCGCTGCAGCAATGTCCCGCTAGCATCCAGCAGTTCCACCTCCAATGGCATTTTGCCGAGGGCATGAGTGGCGCAGGAAAGGCACGGATCGAATGCGCGGATCGCCACTTCGATGTGGTTGAGCAGGCCTTCGGTGATCTGCTGCCCATCCAGATACTGCAGCGCCACCTGCCGCACCGCTTCATTCATCGCCTGGTTATTGTGGGTGGTGGCAACGATCAGATTGGCGCGCACGATCTGCTCGTCTTCGTTGATGCGGTAGTGGTGGATCAATGTGCCGCGCGGCGCCTCGATCACACCGACACCATGCAACTGCCGCGCGCCGCTGCTCACCAGATCATCGCTCTGCAGGTCCGGGTCGTGCAGCAATTCCTGAATCGCTTCGGCGGCATGCAGCATCTCGATCATGCGCGCCCAGTGATAGGCGAGCGTGGCCTGGGTGGCGCTGCCGCCGCCAAATTCCTTGAAGATCCTGCGCTCCGCCTCCGCCCGCTGGGTCGGAATGAAGTCGCAATTATTGATGCGCGCCAGCGGGCCGACTCGATACCAGCCCTGCTCCCGGCCGTGTACACGGATAAACGGGAATTTCATGTAGGACCAGGACTTCACTTCCTCGTGAATGTAATCCCAATAATGGGTGTAATCCACATGGTCGAAAATGGTCTGGCCACGCTCATCCCTGGCGCGCAGGCCGCCATGATACAGATCCAGGGCGCCGTCAGCCCGCACCAGACTCATGAAGCTGGAGCGGTAAGAACCGAAGCTGTCATGAAAATCCGGACGCTCGCAGTAGATCGTCTTGATCAACTCCACCGCCGCATGGCTCCAGACTATGATCTGGTCTATTTCCTTGAGCAAGTAATCGCGCTCGTCACACGACAGATTCTTGTTCATGCCGCCGGGAATGACCCCGGTGCCATGCACGCGCTTGCCGCTGGTGAGGCGGATGACTTCCTGGCCATACCTGCGCAGTGCCACTCCCTGTCTGGCGATATCGGGATAAGCCGCCGCCAGTCCGGCAATGTTGCGTTTCCCTGCAGCCGCATCGAAACCGAACAGCAGATCCGGCGCGGACAGGTGAAAAAAATGCAGGGCATGCGATTGCAGTATCTGCCCCATATGCATCAGGCGGCGCAGCTTGTCGGCAGCGACTGGAACCGCTGCGCCGATAATCATGTCCATCGCCTTGCAAGCCGCCAGATTATGACTCACCGGACAGATGCCGCAGAGGCGCTGCACCAGCACCGGCACTTCCCAGAAAGGACGGCCCTGCACGAATTTTTCAAAGCCGCGGAATTCGACTATGTGAAAGCGCGCCTGATGCACGCGATTGTCTGCGTCCAGCAGCAGCGTGACTTTGCCATGCCCTTCCACCCTGGTGACCGGTTCGATCACGATCCGTTTCAGGTTTTCAGGATGGGCGGCGGTTTCCAGTTCAAAAGTCATAAGATGGACTCAATCATAACGCAGCATGGCGGAATCCAGCTTCGGCTCGCGGCCTTCGATCAGATCGGTGAGAAACTTCCAGATCGTGTCGGCAGACGGTGGACAGCCCGGCAGGAAGTAGTCCACTTTGACCACTTCATAGACGGGATACACCTTGTCGAACGGCAATGGCAGCTCGGGGTCGTTGGGGATCTGGTTCCCTTCCAGCCCGCCCTCGTACAGATAAACTTCCTGAAAGCAGTCCCACAGATCGATGTTGTTGCGCAATGCGGGCACTCCGCCGGTGATGGCGCAGGCGCCGATCGCCACCAGCACCTTGCAGTTCCTGCGGAATTCCTTGAGCACATGCACATTCTCCGCATTGCTCACACCGCCTTCGACGATGCCGATGTCGCAAGGCCCGCAGTGCTTGATGTCGGTGAATGGTGTGCGGTCAAATTCAATTATTTTAAGAAGATCGAACAGTTTTTCGTCGATATCCAGCAAAGACATATGACAGCCGAAACAGCCTGCCAGCGAACAGGTCGCCAGCCGGATTTTGCGCTGCTCACTCATGCTCCGGCTCCAGCGGTTTCATCTGCACTTCGCTGATGTTGTGGTGATCGAAGGTGCGCTGGCCTATGGGTATTTTGTAGCCCTGGCGCTTGATCAGAATCGCGCCAGTGGGGCAGACCTGCGCAGCCTGGTCGGTTGCAGCGAAATTGGTATCGCCCAGTCTGCCGCTGGCGGCATTCACCACCAGATGCGTGCCGATGCCGCGCCCGGAAATGCCGAACACGTCCTTGCCGTCAACCTCGCGGCTGGCGCGCACGCATAGCTCGCACAGGATGCAGCGGTTGAGGTCGAGAAAAATATCGGGGTGCGACGCATCCACTGCGCGCGGCTGATAGAAGTGCGTGTAATGCGGACTCTGCATCTCCAGATAATAGGCCGCAGCCTGCAACTGGCAATTGCCCGATGCTTCGCATGCCGGGCAGATATGGTTGCCTTCCACGAACAGCATCTGCACCAGCGCCTTGCGGTCACGGTTGAGTTCGGGTGTATTGCTGGTCACCACCATATCCGCCGCAGCCGGCATGGTGCAGGCAGTCATGTTGCGGCCGTTGACGCTGACCACGCACAGCTTGCAACTACCATGCGGCTCGAATTGCGGATTGTGGCATAGGCGCGGGATATACACCCCGGCCGCCAGCGCCGCGTCCATGATGGTCTGGCCGTCGCTGAACGGCACGTGCTTGCCGTCGATCGTCATGCTGTTGCTCATGGCAGGTGCGCCCATGCATCGTCCCGGCCGGTGATGTTGCGCGCGGTCTCCAGCGCCCCGTCCAGGTCAAAAGCCGGCTCGAACGCCAGCTTCTTCAGCTTGTGCTGGTAGGCATCCGGAAACTTCTGCAGCAGGTCCAGCACCGGGTTGGCCGCAGTGTGCCCCAGCCCGCAATGGCTCATGGTCTGCATGACATGGCCGAGCTGCTTCAGTTCCTCCAGGTCGGAGACCGTACCGTGGTCATTTGCTATTTTATCCACGATTTTTTTCTGCAACTGCGTCCCCACCCGGCACGGCGTGCAGAAGCCGCAGCTTTCATGCGCAAAGAAATGGGCGGAATTCTGTACGACCTGCAACAGGTCGCGTCCGCGCCGGAACACGGTGAGTGCTCCTGCGGTAGGCAAGTCTTCAAAACAAATACGCCGGTTGAATTCCTGCGCTGAAACCAGGATGCCGGAAGGTCCGCTCACTTGCACCGCGTAAGGGTCTTCTGCACCGCAGTCGTCGAGAATTTCCTGCAATGCAATGCCAAATGGGTATTCGTAGATGCCCGGCCGGGCGCAATCACCGGCAATGCTGAGTATCTTGCTGCCGCTGGATTGCGCCGTACCCATGGCGGCAAACCACGCGCCGCCCTGTGCTGCGATCCGGGCGGCGCAGGCCAGGGTTTCCACGTTATCCACCACTGTGGGCTGGTCGAGATAGCCGTGTGTCACCGGGAATGGCGGACGATTGCGCGGGCGGCCGCGTTTGCCTTCGAGCGATTCGATCAGTGCCGATTCTTCACCGCAGATATAGGCACCGGCGCCAAGATGAATTTCAATATCGAAATCGAAACCGCTCTCGCCCAGAATATTCCTGCCCAATAAACCGGCCGCCCGCCGCTGCGCCAGCACCTGTTCCAGCTGGTGCAGCAGGTAGCGGTATTCGCCACGCAGATACAGGAAACCTTTGCTTGCGCCGATTATCCGCGCGCCGACCGTCATGCCTTCGCATACCAGATCGGCGTAGCTGTGCAGCAGCACGCGGTCCTTGAAAGTGCCTGGCTCGCCTTCATCGGCATTGCACACGATGTAATGCTGCTCGCCCGCAGAAGCGCGGCACATCGACCATTTCCTGGCGACGGAAAAGCCTGCACCGCCACGCCCGCGCAGCCCGGATGCTTCCATCTCCGCCAGCGTCGCAGCGCTGCCGCGCTCCAATGTCGCCCTGAGCGCAGCACCGGGTATGCAAGATTCGCCCAGTAATGTGCCGGCGCGGCGGATATTGTCCTTGACCTCGAACAGCATGGGTGGCCAGTCGCAAACAGGTTTCCTGTCACGGATCAGTTCCGCGATCAGATCAAGCCGCGCGTGATCCAGATTGGTGAGCGGCCAGCCGTTGACCAGCGCTGCCGGTCCCTGGTCGCACATGCCGGTGCAGGAAGTGCTGTCCACGCTCAGCAGATTGTCTTCCGATACCTTGCCCGGCTCCAGCCACAGCTTGTGGCAGAAATACCGCATCAACTCCGGATTGCCCTGCATCTGGTCGGTGATATTGTCGGAAAACAAAATGCGGTATTCGCCTGCCGATTTGAGCGACAGGAAAGAATAGAAACCGGCCACGCCTTCCACGCGCGTTCTCGGCACGTCGAGATGGGCAGCAATGCAGGTGATCGCCGCAGCAGGAATGAAGTGAAAGATTTCCTGCACCTCGCGCAGGATTTGCAGCAGCTTGTTCGCCTCACGCCCATACCGCTCAAACACGGGTACGAGTTGCTGTTCGATCTGAGGAAACTCGTGAGGCTGCATAAAACCGTTCTCCGTCATGAGATAGTGCCAGTATATGTCTGTTAAACAGCAGGCCGCTAGCAGATCCGCGGCAGCGGGTCATCTTCCAGTTCTTCCAGAATACGCTCGCCGCCTAATTCGGTTTGCAATACCACCTGCGCACGTCCTGCGTGGACACTGCCGATGATCGAGGCTTCGCGCCCCTGCGGCAGCGCCTGTAATCGCGTCAATGCCGTGGCAGCCTGCGCCGCCTCCACCACTGCCACCACCCGCCCTTCGCATGCCAGGAACAGCGGATCATAGCCCAGCATCTCGCATACCGCCGCCACCTGCTCGCGCACCGGAATCGCAGTCTGCTGCAACCGCAGTTGCAGACCGGTGGCGCGGCAGATTTCGTGCAGCACCGTGGCGAGTCCGCCGCGCGTCGGGTCGCGCATGAAACGCAGACCAGACAGCGCGGTCAGCGCCTGCGTCAAAGGCAACACGCTGGCGGCATCCGACAGCAGATCGCCGCGCAGACCGAACTGTTCGCGCGCCAGCATCACGGCGATGCCGTGATCTCCCACCGGTCCGCTTACCAGGATGGCATCGCCGGACTGCACCCGATCCATACCAAGCTGCAGATGCGGCGGCCGGGTGCCCACCCCGGTGGCAGCCAGATAGAGGCCGCCGCCTTCGCCGCGTGGAACCACCTTAGTATCGCCTGCCACCACCACCACCTTGGCCTCACGCGCGGCTGCCGCCAGACTGATGACTATGCGTTCCAGTTTGGCGATTTCGAAACCTTCCTCAATGAAGGCATTGAGTGTCAGATAATGCGGCACCGCGCCCGATACCGCGAGATCGTTTACGGTGCCATGCACCGCCAGCGAACCGATGGTGCCGCCCGGAAACTCCAGCGGCTGCACGGTAAAGCCGTCGGTCGTTATCATCACCACCCCGTCCAGTGCGGGCAATGCCGCCGCATCCGTCTGCACATCCAGCAGCGGATTGGCAAGGTGCCGCGCGAACAAGCTCTCGATCAGTTCGCGCATGTAGCTGCCGCCGTTGCCGTGCGCAAGGCGGATATGCGTATCATCCATCGGCATGCCCTGCTTCGACCAGTTGCCCCAGCGCGATGCCGCCGTCATTGCACGGCACGCTCTGCGGCAAGTGCGCAGTAAAACCAGCGGCGGCAAGCTGCGCAACTGCCAGTTCGGCCAGCAATTTGTTCTGGAATACGCCGCCGCTCAGACCTACCAGATCGAACGGAGTCAATGCCTGCATGCGTCGCGCCTGGGCAACGATGGCATGCGCCAGGCTCAGATGAAACTGCAGCGCTCTTTGTGCCACTGGCACATCTGCCCGCAGCAACGCCGGCACCAGCGGCCGCCAGTCTGCCGTGAACAGCCCGGATGCGTCCTGCTCCAGCGGCAAATCCACGGCTTCAGCCTCACCTGTAGCGGCGCTTTCCAGATACATGCCCGCCTGCCCTTCGTAGCTCGCGTTATCGATCAGATCAAGCAGACTTGCTGCGCCGTCGAACAGCCGGCCGACCGCGGTGGTGACCGGCGAATTCAACCCCTGCTGCCAGGCTTTCTTCAGCAGCGTGGTATCGGTGGCGGACGGCCGCTCATCCAGTCCGCTCTCCCAGCACAGTGCCATGCCGGAACGCCACGGTTCGCGTCCCGCGCGTTCTCCGCCCGGCAGCCGGAACGGGCGCATGCGTGCGACCCGCTGCCATGCGCCGGGGCGGCCATGCAGTGCTTCGCCGCCCCATAACGTGCCGTCCTCTCCCAAACCAACGCCATCCCAGGTGAACATCAGCCATGTCTTGTGCGGACCATGCTCCAGCGCCAGTGCCGAGGCGTGCGCATGGTGATGCCAGACGCGGAGCAACGGCAGTCCCTGGCGCGCAGCCCAGCGGCTGCTGGCATAACCGCCATGTGCATCGCATACGATGGCCTGCGCTTGCACCTGGTACAGTCGCTGCAAATCCGCGATGACCTGCTCGAATACTGCCAGACTGCGTGGGGCATCCAGATCACCGATGTGGGGAGCGAGCACCGCGCGTTGCCCCCACCCCAGCGCAACGGTATTTTTCATGTGACCGCCGACCGCCAGCAGCGGTCGTGCGAATCCGCCGGGAACATCCAGTTCGATTGGCGCGATCCCGCGTCCGGCGCGGAGCAGGCGCGCCTTCCCGGCAACGATGCGCATCACCGAATCGTCTGCCGGCCGTGCAATCGGGCGATTGTGCTGCAGAAAGATTTGTGTCACGTTGCCCAACCGTTGTTCCGCTTCCGCATTTTCCGTCAGCACCGGTTCCCCGCTCACGTTGCCGGAAGTGGCGACCACGGGGCGGCCCAATCCGTCCAGCAGCAAATGGTGCAATGGGCTGTACGGCAGCATCGCACCGATTTCATTCAGCCCCGGCGCAATCGATTGCGGCAGGGTTGAATCGCTGCGTCGCCGCAATAGCACGATCGGCCGTGCCGGGTCGCATAACAATGCACACGC
Source organism: Nitrosospira sp. (assembly GCA_026399575.1). Classification (GTDB taxonomy): domain Bacteria; phylum Pseudomonadota; class Gammaproteobacteria; order Burkholderiales; family Nitrosomonadaceae; genus VFJL01. Next base: position 34,617 of record JAPLQS010000047.1, read on the forward strand.
GCCGGCATCGGTTTCCAGTTGCTGCTGCACCTGCTCCAAGCCGTCTGCACCGTGCCATGGAAACATCAACGCCAGCGGCTTGTGCGGGCGCTGTTTATTGGCGCGCAGCCGGGCAATGGCGGCAGCATTCCCCGCATCGCATAGCAGGTGATAACCGCCGATACCCTTCACCGCCACGATTTCGCCTTGCTGCAGTGCGGCGATGCAGCCGTCCAGCGCCGCAGTCCCGGCAGTCTGGCCATGCGGCGTGACGAAACAAAGCTGCGGACCGCATGCCGGACACGCCACCGGCTCGGCATGAAAACGGCGGTCCAGTGGATTTTCGTATTCGCTACGGCACGCCGGACATAACGCAAATCCCGCCATGGTGGTGTTGGCGCGATCGTAAGGCAGTTGCGTGATCAGGGTATAGCGCGGCCCGCACTGAGTGCAGTTGATGAAGGGATAGCGATAGCGCCGCGCATGCATTGTCTGCATTTCCCGCCTGCAGTCGGCGCACATGAAATAATCCGGCGGCATATGGATTTGTGCCGCCGCTGTTGCGCTGGGCATGATCTCGAAATGCTCCAGCCTGCGGTAGGCAATCCTTTCGGCACGGATCATTTCCGCTTGCGCCAATGGCGGCGCATCGCTGAGCAGCGCCGCGCCAAACGCATCGAGTACTGCAGTCTCGCCCTCGGCCTCGATCAATACCTGGCCCGCAAGATTCTGCACCCGCCCCGGCAAACCGAACCGCTGCGCCAGGCGAAAAACGAACGGACGGAAACCCACGCCCTGCACCCGCCCTGTCACCAGCCAGCGGCGTGCCTCAGGTTCCGTTTGAATCATATGCTTATCCTTTGCGTTCATGCGGTACGGGCAGGCTACCCAGGGAATCTCTGCACCAGCGCCCTCAAGCGTCGAGAGTCTGCGTGTTGCCGGCCGCTGCGTTGCTCCTGATCCCGGCGGCCCACCAAATCCGGCAGGCGCCTTCGTCCGATACCATGCAGGGACCCACCGGTGATTTCGGCGTGCAGGCACGGCCGTAAATCTTGCATTCGTTGGGATTGATTTTGCCCAGCACCACGCTGGCGCATTCGCAGCCCGGCGGCATCTGCCCGGCGCGTTTGCGTCCGGCTGCGTCAAAATCAGGGAATTGCATGCGCGCATCATGGCGGGCGAAGCGCGGGTTGAGTCCGAAACCGGAAGCGGGAATCACGCCGATGCCGCGCCAGTTGGCGTCGGTAACATGCAATGCCTGCGTAATTTGTGCTTGCGCCGCCGGATTGCCGCCGGGGCGCACCAGTTCAGGATAACAGTTGTCGAGAAAATGCTCGCCTTCCAGCAACTGGCGCAAGACCGAATACATCGCCGCCAGCAGCGAAACCGGCATGAAACCCGCAACCGCTGTGGGAATGTGATGCTTCTCCACCACGAACAGCCATTCTTCCGGCCCCATCACGGTGGAAACATGGCCGGGTGCGACCAAGCCATCGAAACCCGGCGTATCCGAATCCAGCAGCATTGCCACTGCGGGCCAGGTACGCCTGGCCGACAGCAGCACGGACAGATTATCCGGCACCCCTTCCAGCAACATGGCTGCCACCGGCGCGGTGGTGGTCTCGAAACCAGCGGCAAAGAATACCACTGCCCGCTGCGGGTTTTCCCGCGCAATCCTGACTGCCTCGCGCGGACTGGCGATGGGCCGGATATCGGCACCGCTGGCTTTGGCCTGTTCCAGCGAGCGCACCTCGCCTTTGGGCACGTTCACTGGCACCCGCAACATGTCGCCAAAAGCGACCAGGATCACATCTGCCTGCAACGCCAGCTGTATCGCCTGGTAGACATCTTCTTCCGGGCATACGCACACCGGGCAGCCCGGCCCCGCAATCAGCTCAACCGTCTTGGGCAGCGCACTCCGGATGCCCGCCAGCGTAATCGAGCGTTCGTGGCCGCCGCATACATTCATGATGCGCACGCGCCGTGGCAGCGGCAGCGCGCGGATCTTTGCGAGCCAGTCCTGGGCAGTCAGCGTCACTTGGCCGCCTCGTGCAGCTGCGCACCATCGGCCTGCGGCCTGGGCCGCACAGTCTCTCCCCGATCCACGCGTGCGCGTTGCCATGCCAATTCGCTGCGCAGCCAATCCAGCCAGGGTTGCAGGCCCAGTGCCTTGCGCGCGGCCAGTTGCATCACCGGTACGGTGCTAGCGAGGTTGCGCAGATTTGCTTCGGCACGCGCCGGACTGAAATCATCCAGCAGCGGCAGCAAGTCGCTCTTGGTAAGAAGCAGCAAATCGGCGGCGCGGAACATCACGGGATATTTGGCTGGCTTGTCGTCACCCTCGGTAACCGACAGCAGCACGACATTGCGATGCTGGCCGAGATCGAAGCTGGCCGGGCATACCAGGTTGCCGACATTCTCGATGAACAGGATGTCCAGCTCTGCCAGCGGAAACTGATGCAGCGCCTCGTGCACCATGTGTGCATCCAGATGGCATGCCGAGCCGGTGGTGATCTGGTGCGCCGGCACGCCTTTGGCGCGAATGCGTTTGGCATCATTCTCGGTTTCCAGGTCACCCTCGATCACGCCGATGCGGTATTCGTTGCGCAAGGCATCGATGGTCGCTTCCAGCAGCGCGGTCTTGCCCGAACCGGGGGAAGACATGAGGTTGATTGTCAGCAACCGCTGCCGGTCAAAATGCTGCCGATTGTGTATTGCCTGATCGTCGTTCCTGGCCAGCAGGCTTTTCAATACCGCCACGGCGGTGGTGCCGTTCACCGGCTTGTAGGCGAATTCGCGATTACCCGGCGTAATATTGCAGCCGCAAGTGTCACACATGATTGCTTCCTTCTGCAGTGATCAGTTCCACACTCATGAGCAGCATCTCATCCCCGCTCACCAGTTGGGTATGGCAACTGCCGCAGGCTGCGCATACCAGCCGGCTCGGCTCGGCCTCGGTCTCGGCACCGCAGCTTTCACATCTCACCTGGAGCGGTGCCAGTTCGATCACCAGCGTCGATTCTGCCGCCAGGGTGCCGGCGCTGGCAAAAGGATAGGCATGCTGCATCAATACCGGCTCGACCCCGGACAGGGGGCCTATTTTCAGCGTTACCAACCCCACGCTTTGCGCCCCATGGGTCAATGCGAGCTGCTGCACCTGATCGATCAAGGATTGACACAGCGAGAGTTCATGCACCCTTTGCCTCCGCGGCCAGCATTTCGTCATAAACTTCCCATGCCGAGCGCGCTTCCTGTTCGTTCATTTTCTGGATCGCATAGCCGACGTGCACCATGACGAAATCGCCTGTAGCCAGCGGTTCGCCTTGCAGCAGGAACAGGCTCACCTCGCGCGCCACACCCTTTGCCGCACAGTGGGCGTTATAGCCGTCGATTGCGACGATCTGCATGGGGATGCCTAGACACATAACAATATTGTCAACTTAACTTGCGGCCAATTCAAGCGCCAGGCATAAACAAATGGAGAGTATCAGGGAGTAGCGGTTGGCTGGAGCTTGCCGCCCTGCGTGAGATCTTTCTTGTCAGCAACCGGAAAATGATAATAGGCAGTGTTCAGGTAGCGGGTGACATCGGTGATCTCATCTTCGCTCCAGCCCAGCCCGATGTTGCCCTGCCAGCGGCGCACCTGGGCTTTCAAGCTGCGCCAGTCGGTTGCCAATGTCTGCGCGCGCCAGTGGATTTCTGCAGCATGGCAAGTACTGCAGTGTGCCGAGTAGAGCAGTTCCCCGCGCGTTGCGCCTTGCTCCGGTTGGGCATACGCCAGCGAACCCGCTCCCGCTAAAGCCAAGCACGCCGCAATGAGCAGCTTCCTTGCCCCAAACATGGAATCGCGGCCATCGTCCAGCCTGTACCAGTATTTCGCTGAATGACGTCCGGTCATGCCGATGGGTTCGTACTTCAGGACTTCGGCTCGTGGCTCTTGGTATCGCCACGCAGCTTGCGGGCATAATCCTCAAGCTGGCGTTTGGCGGCATCAAAGGCATCGCGCAGGGCCACATAAGATCGTGGTTGACCACAATCTCATTGCCCGGCACGCCAATGTCGATGCGCACATTGAACTGTTTGCCCTGATGATGATGTTTGTGCGGCATCTCGACCACCACCCGGCAGGACGTGATGTGGTCGAAAAACTCGTCGAGTTTCTGCGCCTTGGTGCGAATATGTGCGTCCAGCTCAGCGGAGTGTTCCATATCGCGCACAGTAATTTGCAACGGGATCTGCATGATGATTCCTTTTAGATTAACGGCGGTGCCGCATTTCCTTTTTGCGCTCGTATCCTACCAGCTTGGAGAGATCGAGCATTTCTTCCGCCAGCAGCTCCAATACGTCATCCAGCGTAAGAATACCCACCAGGCCGCCGTGCTCATCCACGATCGGCAAGCGCCTTACCGTCTTGCTGCGCATATATTGAATCGCCTCGAAAATCTCCGTGCTGTCCTTTAACGTGAATAGCTCCGGCGCCATGATATCACCCACGGTGATGACCATGTGATCGAGTTCCGGCGCCATGATTTCCACTACCAGATCACGGTCGGTGACGATTCCCACCGGAACCCGAATACCGTTGCGGTCCTCGACCACCAGCACATCGCCCACATGATGCTGCCGCATCAGCTTGGCCGCTTCCATGACGGTTTCATCACGCTGCATGACAACAACTTCTCTAGTGCAAATATCACCGACCGGCATGATGCCCTCCTTGTAAGATTACGTAATTAAGCGCCACTATTTATGGCGAATGCTATTGACACGATCCGTGGTGATAAGCGCTACACCTGGCTGACACTAAAGTGCATGCAGGTCGATGACATCGCCTACGGTGATGACCATGTAATCGAGTTCCGGCGCCATGATTTCCACCACCAGATCGTGGTCGGTGATAATGCCCAGCGGAATCCGTTCGCCGTCACGCTCTTCGACCACCTGCAAATCACACACCCGGTGCTGACGCATCAGCTTGGCCGCCTCCAGCACGGTATGGTCACGCTGCACCACGATGACGGTATGCTCGCAAATCTCTCCACCAGACATGACAGCCTCCCATTGCATGCACCGCACAACCAAACTAAGGTCGGGTGCGCGGATTAATGCGTCCAGCTCACGCGCAACAGATTTTCCTCCGGGTTATAGTGATACTGCAGCTCGCCCTGATAAGCATGATGCAAGGCTTCGCCGATGCCGCGGGCGAGATGGATATCGGTGGTCGTCACCAGTGTGGCGCCCTCTTTTTCTTCCACTGCCATGATGCGTTTGAGCGGATGTTCCGCCCGCGCATGTTTTTCCTGGTTGTGCACCAGTTGCATGATTTCATCGCGATGCGTACGGAAGAATTCTCCCTGCAGGGTTACAAAACCGGCAGGATAGTGGTCATGCAGCCGATGACAGGCGGGACAGGTCTGCTGATGCGCATCCGCCGGCGCCGAACGCCACTGCCAGCGTCCTTCATGAAATACCGCGCCGCATTGTGGGCAGACGGTCGGCTCCGGCAGTTTGCCCTTGGTCTTGTAGGCGTCATGCACGCGCTCCTGAAAAATCCCGTCGTGCCGAGGGATTTGGTGAAAACCGGTGGAGACAACGCTTTGAGTTCCCATGATAAACATCCTTTAGTATCAAACAGAGAATATTGTTCTTCCGCAATCAAAATTGTCCGCGTTATTTGATCTCCAACTGCTTGGCGGCACTTCCATTTTTCTTCGGCAGCGTCAGCTCCAGCATGCCATTTTCATACTTGGCCTGGGCCTGGGACTCGTCCACCTCACTATCCAGAGTAAAGCTGCGATAGCTCGAGCCTTGGCGGCACTCGCGGCAAATGACTCTCTCGCCTTCCTTTTCCTCTTTTTCCTGTTTGCTCTCGGCACTGATGGAAACCCGGTTGCCATCCACTTGCACCTTGATGTCTTCTTTCTTGACCCCGGGGATTTGCGCGTGCACGGTATAAGCCTTGTCGTTCTCGCTCAAATCCATCTTGATGCGCGGCGCAGTATCCATCTCCATGGAAAAGGGCCGCATGCCAAAACCGCGGAACCAGTCATCCATATCGGCGAACGGGTCGAAGCGACCTATGTCACTAGCCAGGGGAACAGGGGACCGCTGAATGATATTTGCCATGATCTTGCTCCTTTATGAAATGTAAGTATTGCTCTAACTGCCACTGTTGCGCTCGATTGCAGCCAGGCCTGACAGCCGCCCAACTGCATGGGATGTCGCGTCCGTCGCCATTCGTTATTGCAGGCTTGCGCTCACCTGCCATCAATCTATTACTTGACCTATCTGCTCATGTCGTGCAGCTGGCACTGCAGCAACATGCGATTGCCATAGTGAGCATCGGTGATGTTGATTGCGACCGGGAAGGTCGTGCCGTCCTTGCGCCGGGCGACCGACTCGAAGCGCGATTCCTGGCCGCGCAGGTGCAACCCGACCATGCTCATGAACCTGTCAGGATCAAGCACGTCCAGATCCGCCATGACATGTGCCACCAGTTCTTCTCTGGCATAGCCGAGACTGCTGCAGCACCGTTCGTCTGCATAGGCCACGCGCCCGTTGCCGTCGAGATAGAACAGCGGGTCGCGCTTGCCAGCGGCGGATGCGGTGAAATGCTCTGGTTCTCTCATGGTGATTACTCCGCAGCCTCCAGCCGCATCAGCTTTGCCAAATCTTCCGGTTACAGTTGCAAACCGCCCCAGTGATATTTCTCCGGCCGTCACCTCGCCCACTCAATTGCTGCCAGTCTGTGCGTCCAATTTCAGTGGTACACCATGCTGTCTATCTCAGCTTCAGCCTCCAGCCAATCCAGCATGGGATCACCGCCATCGAAACCGCGCCGCTCGGCACGGTAATAAGCAGCGATCGCGATCATCTCTTGTCTATCCTCTCCGTTTCCCGTGCGCTGCGCCCGACTGGCCGGCACGCTGTCGCTGGCTGGGCGCGCCGCAATTCTCCCGCTTGCTGCCGCAGACTTGCTCTGGCCCGCGTTCCCGGACGATTTAATCTCAGCTTTATTGACCACCCTGACAGGAGCGCTCTTGGCCCCGTGTTGAACCGGTTTGACAGCGATCTTCTTGCCCGCCACGGCGGGACTGCTCTTCTGTACTGACCCAGCTTTACTTGACTTAAGCATTTTCATACCTCCTGCATATCGGTTGAATGAAGCAGCCGTCCCGCATGACTGCCAATTGCCGCAATTTCATTTCTGCAGCAGGCCGGCAACTGAGGCCCGCAGCGCCTGCTCGTATGCCCTTAGCCTGCTGACGGCTTGAATACCTTGATATCTTCTTAAAAGGATAGAATCTTATTGATGACCAGTGAATAAGCAGGCGGCCTATTCTCCAGTAGGAAAAACCCTTAAAAATAGCAGGACTGCATTAGCCCTTGCAGAGCAGACGACATCTGACAGGCGCGGCTGACAGCTCTCCGCTACAGCAACCCATCCATTGACACGCCATCATGCTTCAACATCTTGCGCAGTATTTGCAGCGCTTCCAGTTGGATCTGCCGCACCCGCTCGCGGGTCAGCTCAAGACCTTCCGCCAGTTGTTCGAGCGTCTGGGTTTCATAACCGTTGAGACCGTAGCGCTGCTCGATTACGCAGCGTTGCCGCTCGCTTAAGCGTTTCAGCCATGCATGTACCTGCTGCTGCATTTCAGACTGCTCCAGCATCAGATCAGGAGCGGGGGTATGGTCATCGACGATGCCGTCGCCGATGGACAGCAGCGGATCGATGTCGAGCGGCGCATCCAATGAAATCGCGCCATTGTTCAGCGACAGCACCCAGCGCACTTCCTCCACCGGGCGCCCCAGCAGATATGCCACATCTTCCGCCTTGGGCTCTCTGCCAAGATGCGCCTCCAGGTGACGGAAGGCGCGCAGTACGATATTCAGATCCTTGATGACGTGCACCGGCAGGCGGATGGTGCGTGACTGATTCATGATGGCGCGCTCGATGTTCTGGCGAATCCACCAGGTGGCATAAGTGGAGAAACGGAATCCGCGCTCCGGATCGAACTTGTCCAGCGCATGCATCATCCCCATGTTGCCTTCTTCGATCAGGTCCAGCAAAGCGACGCCATGATTGGGATTGGTATAGCGTTTGGCGATATTCACCACCAGCCGCAGATTGCACTCGATCATTTTCTGCCGTGCAGCGAAATCTCCCTGCTTGACCCGCCGCGCCAGCGCCGCCTCTTCCTGCGCGCTCAACAGCGCGTTAAGGCCGATCTCTTTGAAATAAATCTGGGTGACGTCGGTCTGCTGGGCATCAGCGAAAACCACGGCCTCGACTTTGGCTGGCGCGCTTTCACCTTCCTCAGTGCACGCATCGTCCGCTTGGGATGGCCAATAAGTCTCGCCACTGATGGGTGCAACTCCGCATTCTTCACTAATCGTATGCTCCATCTGCTCAGCTCCTGTTTGTTTATGACAGATGCACGATAAGGCAGACGCCGTGACAATGGGATAAGCAAACGGCTTATTCCAGACTAAGGATAATTCTTATAATTATGGTTTTTGCGTAATGCTGCCGGGATCGGCGAGGTATGTGGCGGGGATAAAAGCGCTCGGGCTGGAGCGCAGCGCGTGGGGGATGCAATGGCATGACTGCCGGCTACGGCAAGTTGTTACACCTGGATGACGTTGCACAGTATCGCCAGGCGAACCAGTTGGGCGGCATTCTCCAGCTTCAGCTTGCGCATGATGTTGGTGTGGTGCACGCCGACCGTCTTGGGACTGATGGAAAGCAGGGTGGCAATCTGTATCACTGAATTCCCTTCCGCCAGCAGTCTGAACAACTGGAATTCACGCTTGGACAGAACACTCAAGGGGTCTGCCGGGATATCGTGGAGCGTCATGTCGGCCACCATGCCCGAGACCAGCTCCGGATCGACATACAAGCGCCCCCGCTTTACCTGACGCACCGCTTCAATCATTTGTCCGGGGCTACCCTGCTTGGTGAGGTAGCCGGTTGCGCCCATCTGCAGTGCACGCTGGATCATGGTTTCATTGCTGTACATGCTGAATACCAGAATGCGCGCATCCGGATCGCGCGCGCGGATGCGGCGCAGGGTTTCCAGCCCGCCGGTGCCCGCCATGTTGAGGTCAAGAATCACTACATCGGGTTTGCACTCGCGGTACAGCGCGTAGCCGGTTTCGCCGTCCTCGGCTTCCGCCACCACGCGAATGTCCGTGGTGCTTTCAAACAAGCGGCGATAACCGGCGCGCACCACGGGGTGGTCGTCCACCAGCAGCACGGTGATGGGCCTGGATTCCATATCAGGCATCGCTTTTCCTTCTCTTCGCCGGCTGCTCTGGCTGCTTAAGCGGCAATCTGACATCGATATGGGTGCCATGGCCCGGCGCACTGCGCGAAGAAAATTCTCCGCCCGCCGCGATCGCCCGTTCACGCATTCCCAACAACCCCAAGCCGCCGAGTCGCTGCTCGGGATTGTAGCCCCTGCCGTTATCCTCCACACTCAGCCACAGGGTGTCGGTCATGTCCCTCGCGTCCCGCTTGCGGCTCAGCCGCAGCTGCGCCCGGGTAGCATGGGCATGACTGGCGATATTGTTGAGCGCTTCCTGCACAATGCGGTAGATGGTGATGTTGACCGTCTCGCCGAGACCCTCAAACTCGCCTTCCAGTGCCAGCTCGCAACTGGTCTCGGGATGATGCGCACACCACTGTTTCTTCAGTTCGCGCAGGCTGTCCGCCAACCCCAGCATATCCAGCAATGCCGGACGCAGTTGATGCAGCAGGTCATGCACCACATCATGCATTTTGCCGACGCTGTCGCTGATGGCCTGGGCGCCGGCATGGATGGCAGAGTCTGGGCTGGCGCTGTTGGCAATCGCCTTGGCTTCGGCATAAATGGCGGTCAGCCACTGCCCCAGTTCGTCATGCAGCTCGCGTGCAAGATGGCGGCGCTCCTCTTCCTGCAGCTTGAACATGCTCTGCGTCAACTGCCGGTTCTCGCGCAACAGCTCGAGGTTGCGGCGCGCCACATCTTTGAGCTGATCGATGTCGGTCATCACCGTGCGCCCGCCCGCCCCGCCGCTCACGACGGAAGATTCCAGGCGGACAAAGCGGGCTTTGCCGCCACGAATTTTAATTCTCAGCTCGGTAACAATGTTGCCGCTGGTATGAAAAATATCGTGCAGATGCTGCAGAAATGCGTGGATATCGCCTTCGGCCACATGCGTGATAAAAGGCTGGCCGACAAGGTGGGCACGCTCCACCCCCAGCATGGTGGAACCGGTCAGGTTTATTTCCAGCACGCGTCCGCTCTTATCCAGGGTAAAGTAACCCACCGGTGCATAGTCATACAAGACGGCGTAACGATCGCGCGTTTCCTCCAGTTGCTGCTGCGCTTCCCGGAGTTCATAGTTCTGCATCTCCAGTTCTACCCGGTGAGCCTGCAGATCGGCGATCAGCTCCGTTTTACTGCGAGTTTCACTGTCATCAAACCTTTTGCGTTCCCGCTCCTGCGTCATACCACCTCCCTCTCGGTAAGCGCGATGGTAGCTGGCTTGCCTGCGTCGTCCAGCAATACGGTGGTGGTCAGCCACACCTTGAAGATGCGCCCATCCCTGGCGCGGCGCAGGCTTTCGCAGGGCGGCGCTGTTTCACCCTGGCGCAGCCGCTCCCTCAGCACATGCATATCCGCGCGCGCCGCGTCGGGGATCAGCACGGCGACGTTGAGCTGCAGCGCCTGTTCCTCGCTGTAACCATACATCTCGGTTGCGCGCCGATTCCAAGCCAGAATACGGCCAGAAAAATCCTGCAGCGTGACGGCATCGCTGGCATCGCGCACCACCGCCGCCAAACGCCGTTCCTGCTGTAACGCCTGGCGCAGGTGTTCCGCATCCTTGATGCTGTCGATGCCGATAAACGCCAGCACCGCACCTTCGATGCGATTATCCAGCGTGCGGTAGGGACGCATACGCAAGGTGTACCAGTGCCCATCATGATCCTGCAGTTCGACAGATTGCGGCACCATGCTATCGATCACCTGCCGCACCCGCTGTTGCAGATCGGGGAGTTCGAAATTGGGGCGAATATTGCCGAGAGGTCGGCCGATGTCGGTATCAATCAGATTCAGCAGTGGTTTTGCGGCAGAGGTGAAACGCCGGATGCGCAGATCCGCGTGCAGGATCACGATCGCCAGCTCGATGCTTGCCAGTAAATTGCTGAAGTCATTGTTGACCCGGTTCAATTCCTGGTTGCGGTTCTCGTGCTCCTCGATGATTGTGGCCAGTTCCTCGTGGTGGATTGCAGCTCTTCCTTGGCGGTTTCCAGCTCCTCGTTGGTGCTTTGCAACTCTTCATTGGCGGACTGGATCTCCTCATTGGCGGACTGCAACTCCTCGTTAGTCGCCTCCTGATCCTCGATGATGGATTGCATGTATTCCCGTTCCGCAAGCAACTCATTTTCCAGCTCCTGGATGTGCAGGCTGTTGGCATCTGCAGCGTCCGGCTCCAGCTTGGTCTTCCGGACTACGGCAGCTTCTGTACTCGACTCGAACAGCACCAGATAATTTGAGGCAGCGGCTTCCGCATGCGCAAGCGGCAGCACCTGCAGATTTATCCTGCGGACGCTGTCATTCTCGTGCACCTGCACTCCTTCCTTGCGCACCGCGCTGTGCTCCTTGATTGCCTGCTGCACCAGCGTGCGCAGTTCCAGCACCAGATCCGGGCGTGCCATCTTCAGCAGATTGAGGCTGGCGCTACCGGCAGACGGCTGGATGTAAGGGCCGGTTTGGCCGCGGAATTGGAGTATCTGCATGTCCTGATTGATGATCACGCCCGGCGGCCCGTACTTCTCCAGAATCAGTTGCTCGGCCTCCTGCTGCACCGTGGTCGGGGATGACATGGCTGTGCGCATGGATGGAATTACGGCAAACGGCGGCATGGCGTAAGGCATGCTGATGAAATCAGCGCCCGTCCGGAATGCCACGGGCTTGTGGGTGTAAATCTTGTTTTTCTTGTCCAGCAGGGAAAAAAGCTCCGTTTCGCTGCCGATGCTCTCCGAGGTGCCCAGCATCAGGTAGCCTTCGGCGCGCAAGGCATAGTGAAAAGTGTGCAATACTTTTTTCTGCAGTACCGGACCAAGATAAATCATCAGGTTGCGGCAGCAGATCAGGTCGATGCGCGAAAAAGGCGGGTCCTTGGTGACGTTCTGCAGGGCGAACACACAGACGTCGCGGATCGGCTTGCAGATCTGGTAGCCGGTTGCCGTCTTGACAAAAAACCGCTGCAGCCGTGCCGGTTCCACGTCTTCGGTTATTCTTTGCGGATAGATGCCCTGGCGCGCCCTATCGATGGCTTCTTTGTCGATATCGGAGGCGAAGATCTGGAGGCGGGTGGTGCCGACGTTATCGCCGAGAAATTCAAACAAAGCCATCGCGACCGAATAAACCTCCTCGCCGGTGGAACAGGCCGGTATCCAGATGCGTAACGGCAGCTCACTGGCACGGCCTGTCATGAGCCGCGGGAAAATTTCTTTCTTGAGCGCATCGAAAGTTTCCGGGTCACGGAAAAAACTGGTGACATTGATCAGCATGTCCTGAAACAGCGCATCCAGTTCTTTCGGGTGCTCCTGCAGAAACTTGACGTAATCTCTTGTTTTGTCCAGTTGATGCAGCACCATGCGCCGTTTGATGCGGCGCTGGATGGTGTTCTGCTTGTAATGCGTGAAGTCGATGCCGGTACGTGTGCGCAACAGCAGGAATATTTTGTTCAAGTTAATGTTCTTGTCGCCTTCCTCCAGCGCTTCCGGCGAGACGACCAGCAATTCCTGCCGCAGGTAAGGGTGGCGTGCGATGCGCGCCAACTCGCTGGCAATGTTCTCCGGCGGCAGGACAAAATCCACATGGCCCGTGGCAATCGCGCTGTGCGGCATGCCGCTGTACTCGGCGGAATCCTCGCTTTGGGCAAAAGTGATGCCGCCTGCCGCCTTGATTGCCTGCAGACCCAAGGTGCCATCCGATGCCGTGCCCGACAGAATGACCCCGATCGCATTGTTCTGCCGGTCCTGCGCCAGACTCTGAAAGAAATCGTCTATCGGCATGTGTTTGCCGCGCAGATCCGGACGCGGCATCAGGTGCAATATGCCGTGCAGCAGCGCCAGGGTGCAGTTGGGCGGCGTGACATAAATGTAGTTGGGTTCGACCCGCATGTCATCGCTCGCTTCGAGTACCGGCATGGGCGTTGCGCGTGCCATCAGTTCCGGCAGCAGACTGATATGTTTGGGATCGAGATGCTGCACCAGCACAAAGGCCATGCCGGTGTCCAGCGGCAGCGCCTTGAGCAGTCTGGTGAATGCACTCAACCCGCCGGCGGAGGCGCCGATGCCCACCACCGGAAATTGATTCGACTGTGCGCCCGGCGGCGTGGCATCCGCATCCGCTGTGGCAACGGGAGGGGTTGATTTTCTGGCCATAGGTGCCGTTAGGGGTAAGTTATGCGGTAATTCTGGATACAGCGGTTCCTTCATATGCTACAGCATCCTGCGGTAAAATTCTGCTTGATGCCTGTACCGGAATTGCCCTCACTATAGGCTCCCCTATGCCTATGCCTATGCCTATGCCTATGCCTATGCCTATGCCTATGCCTATGCTTTTCCCAGGCCGGAATCGCGGCCTGCAGCCGCGAGTATGGCGATGACTTCCGCGTCCGTCACCTGCGGAAAATCCAGGTAAAACTGCCCCACTGCCTGGAAATTGAGCGGGGCTGACAGGCACACGACCCGATCCGCGTTGTTGCGGATTTTTTTCAGCGTGTCGGGCGGCGCCACCGGCACCGCGCAGACCAGCTCTGCCGGTTTTTTTGCCCGCAGTGCATGCAGCGCCGCAATCATGGTCGAACCGGTGGCCAGGCCGTCATCGATGACGATGACGATGCGCCCGGCCGGGTCATGCGGCGGGCGCACCGGCGTGTACTGGATGCGGCGCTGCCGTATCGTTGTCAGTTGCGCGGCAGTTTCCTCCCTGATGTATGCCGCGTCCGCACCCGCTGCGGCAGCGTAATCCGCCAGGTAAACCCAGCCGCTCTCATCGACCGAACCGATGGCGAATTCCGGATTGCCCGGCGCACGCAATTTGCGCACCAACACTACATCCATCTCGCCCTCCAGCCTGGCGGCGATGATCTGCGCCATCGGCACCGCTCCGCGCGGGATCGCCAGTATCAGCGGCTGTCTGCCGCGGTATTCGGCCAGAGCCGTGGCCAGTTGCTCGGCGGCGGCTATGCGATCTGTAAATATCATGACTCCCTCCGTTAGGACTGATGGCGCAGAAAATAAATAGTGGCAGGCATGGTGATACTCCCTGGTGGTTACATGGTGCGGCTGAGCAGCGTGCGCAGCTCGCGCAGTGGGCGGGTGTTGAGCGTGTTGTGTTTTTCCAGCCAGCCGCGCCGCGCCTGGCCGATGCCGAAACGCAGGTTGGCAAAATCAAACGTGCTGTGCGCATCGGAATTGACACTGACCAGCACCCCCTCCTCCCTGGCCATCTGGCAATAGCTGTCGAGCAGATCCAGCCGCTCCGGATGGGCATTGAGTTCGAGAAAACAGCCACGGCTTCTGGCCTCGCGAATAATGCGCGGCATATCCACATCGTACGGAGCACGCTGCTGGATCAGCCGCCCGCTGGGATGCGCCAGCATGGTGAAATGCGGGTGTGCCATGGCGCGCAGGATGCGCTCGGTCTGCTTGGCGCGCGACAGTTCGAACTTGCTGTGCACCGCGCCCAGCACCAGGTCGAGCTGCCCCAGCACTTCGTCCGGCAGATCCAGGCTGCCGTCTTCCAGGATGTCCACCTCGATGCCCTTGAGCAAAGTAATCCCCTCCAGTTCCGCATTCAGCCGGTCGATATCTTCGCACTGCCGCGCCAGCCGCAGCGGGTTGAGGCCGTGCGCCACGCTCAGCCGGCGCGAATGTTCGGTGATGGCCAGATATTCAAAGCCGTATGCCTTGGCGGCCAGCGCCATTTCGCGCAGGGTATTGTGGCCGTCGGTGGCTTTGGTGTGAACGTGCAGGTCGCCGCGCAAATCGCCCAGTTGCAGCAGTTGCGGCAGCCGTCCGGCTTGCGCCAGCGCAATCTCGCCGCGGTTCTCCCGCAACTCCGGCGGGATATAGGACATGCCGAGCGCAGCATAAACCGACTCCTCAGTTTCGCCGGCGATACGGGTTTTCCCGCGGTACACGCCGTATTCGTTGATCTTCAGCCCACGTTGCTGCGCCAGCCGGCGCACCGCGATATTATGTGCCTTGGAGCCGGTGAAATAATGCAGCGCAGCGCCGTAGCTTTCTTCTGCGACCACGCGCAAGTCCACCTGCAGGCCGCAGCGGAGTATCACGCTGGCGCGGGTGCTGCCGGCCGCCAGTGTATCGGCTACTTCCTCATAGCCGATGAAGCGCTGTATCACCGCTCTGGCCGCGGCGGCTGTGACGAGTATATCCAGGTCGCCGACGGTCTCGCGCATGCGGCGGAAACTGCCGGCCACCGTTACCCGCGTTACGCCCGGCAACAGCATCAGGAAGGCCCTTAACGCATCGGCATATTGCGCCGCCACCGCCAGCTTGAAACGGCGCGTCTGGCTGGCATGCGCCTCGACCGCCTGCAGGATATTGAGTTCGCTCTTTTCGCCGAAACCCGGCAGCACGCGGATGCGCCCGTCGCGCGCTGCGCGATAGAGCTGCTCGACGGTCTGCACCTCAAGATCGTGATACAGCGCCTTGACGCGCTTGGGGCCGAGGCCAGGAATTTTCAGCAGTTCGGTGATGGCGGGCGGCAATTCCTGACGCAGACGTTCCAGCAAGCTGCAACGACCACTGGCAACTATCTCCCTGATCTTGGCAGCAAGGTCGTTACCGATGCCGGGCAGGCGGGTCAGATCCTCGCCCTGTTCCAGCAGCAGCGAAACTTCCGCGGGAAGTTCGCCAATGCTGCGTGCGGCATTGCGGTAGGCGCGGATGCGGAACGGGTTCGCCCCCTGGATCTCAAGCAGGTCGGCGATCTCCTCAAAAATGACAGCGACATCGGCGTTGTGGTGCGGCATGCGGGATACTCCTTGCTGTAATCAGCCTAGTATATCCAGCCGGCTAAAGCTATCTTGGAGTATGGATTATGCAACGGCAAGCGCGCAGCAAAAACCCGTACCGTAGACTGAATCACACCATGCCAACCTCATCTTCGCCGTATTTCCAGCATGACGCCGACATCGGCATCATCGGCCGCGGCACGACGCTGGAACAGGCATTCGAAGCCGCCGCGCAGGCGGTCTTTGCCATTGTCACGGATCTGACTCTGGTGCAGCCCAGCAGCATTTTGACGCTCGAGTTCGAAGAGGCCGACCCGGAACTCGCGCTGGTTACCTGGCTCAACCTGCTGCTCGGCAAAGCACGCGAACAAGGCATGGTCTTCAGCCGCTTCCACGTGCAGCAGCATGGCAGTCAGTGGCGCGCCGATGCTGTGGGTGAAAAATGGCGAGACGGTCTGGAGCGCGGCGTGGAAGTTAAAGGCGCAACCCTGACCATGCTGTCGGTGAAGCAGACCGGGGCAATGTGGGAAGCGCGTTGTATCGTGGATGTGTGACATGAATCTGGAGCAATTACGCCAGCTGCAACCTTACCTGTGGAGCCTGCCGCGCGCGTCCGGCGAACAGCGCGCAGAGGTGCTGCTGTATGGCACTGCACCGCTGCTTGCAAGCATGGACGACAAGGTGCTGGAACAAATCGCCAATGTCGCTGCGCTGCCGGGTCTGGTCGGCGCCGCGATGACCATGCCGGACGCACACTGGGGCTATGGCTTCCCGATCGGTGGGGTGGCAGCATTCGATGCCGAACAGGGCGGCGTGATCTCCGCCGGCGGCGTCGGCTTTGATATTTCCTGCGGCATCCGCTGCCTGCGCAGCAACCTTGATTTGGCCGACGCAGCCGCACATTTCACCCGGCTTGCGGACACGCTGTTCCGCGCCATTCCCGCCGGCGTGGGCGAAGAAGGCGAGCTGAAACTGAATCCCGCCCAGCTCGACCAGGTGCTGCTGGATGGCGCGCACTGGGCGGTACAACACGGTTATGGCAATGCGGCCGATCTGGCATATGTGGAAGAACAGGGTCGTGTTGCCGGTGCCGTGCCGGCTTATGTATCGGAGCTGGCCAAGAAACGCCAGCGCGGCGAAATGGGCACGCTTGGTTCCGGCAATCATTACCTTGAAGTGCAGGTGGTGGAACGCATTTACGATAGTGCTGCGGCACTGGCTTTTGGTCTGCATCCAGGCCAGATCGTGATTTCGATCCACTGCGGCTCGCGCGGACTGGGACATCAGATCGGCACCGATTATCTGCTGATGCTGGCCAAGGCTGCCAGCCGCCTTGGCATCCGCCTGCCCAATCGCGAACTGGCCTGCGCGCCGATCAAGTCGGCAGAAGGCCAGCAATATCTCGGGGCGATGAATGCCGCGATCAACTGCGCTCTCGCCAACCGGCAAATCCTGACCCAGTTGACGCGCAGCGCCTGCACGCAAGTTTATCCCCAGGCCGAGCTGGAAACCCTGTTTGATGTCTCGCATAACACCTGCAAGGTGGAAACGCACGCAATCGACGGCAAGCCCAGGTTGCTGCATGTGCACCGCAAAGGTGCAACGCGCGCATTCGGCCCTGGGCACGCCATGCTGCCGCAACGCTACCGTGCGGTGGGACAGCCGGTCGTGATTGGCGGCAGCATGGGTAGCGGCTCGTACATCCTCGCCGGCAACAGCGGCAACCCGGCATACTCATCCGCCAGCCACGGTGCCGGCCGCGCCATGAGCCGGCATCAGGCACTGACCCACTGGCGTGGCCGGGAATTGATCGACGAACTGGCGCAACAAGGCATACTGATCCGCACGCGCTCGATGCGCGGAGCGGCAGAGGAAGCACCGGGCGCGTATAAGAATGTTGATCTGGTGGCGGAAGCAACCGAACAGGCAGGGCTCGCGCGCCGGGTTGCTTATCTGCGACCGAAAGTGTGTGTGAAAGGATGACTTTCTTCAGGAGATAACATGTACCAGCATATTCTGATTCCGGTTGACGGCAGCCCGACTTCCGACCGCGCACTGCAGGAAGCGCTTGCATTCGCCCGCCAGCACAAGGTGCAACTGCAACTGCTGCACGTGCTGGAGGAGATCCACTTTGTGGATATAGAAAGTTCCATCAATTATGCCGAGCTGCAGGAAAGCATACGAAACAGCGGGGCGAAAGTCCTGACGCAGGCACAAGTACTGGTGCAGCAGGCAGGCATGACGGCAGAGACAAAATTGCTCGAAGCCGGCGGTGAACGCGTCGCCAGCGTGATCGTAGCAGAAGCCGAACGCTGGCCGGCGGATCTGATCGTAATCGGCACCCACGGCCGCACCGGTTTCAGCCGCCTGCTGTTCGGCAGTGTCGCCGAAGGGGTGGTGCGTACGGCACCGGTACCCGTGTTGCTGATCCGCGCCAATTGACGCCGACATGAATCAGCACCGAGATTTGGATCGCAACCGCCCGTGGGCGCAACCTGCCGGGGATGAAAGCCGTGCTTGAGAGCGGCGACGCCCTGCTTGTGGTCGATATGCAGAACGATTTTATGCCGGGCGGCAGTCTGGCCGTGCCGCGGAGCGACGAGATCATTCCGCTGCTCAACCGTTATATTGCGTGGTTTCATGCGCATGACCTGCCGGTTTTCGCCACCCGCGACTGGCACCCGCCGGATCACTGCTCTTTCCTGCCACAAGGCGGCCCATGGCCGCCGCACTGCATTGCGGCCACAGCGGGCGCGGCTTTCCCCGCCGCGCTGGTGCTGCCCGCCGACACCCGCATCATCTCCAAAGCCACCCACCGCGAGCAGGATGCCTACTCCGGTTTTGCCGGCACCCAGCTCGACGCCCTGCTGCAAGCGGACAACGTGCGCCGGCTGTTCGTCGGCGGAATTGCCACCGAGTACTGCGTGCGCAACACCGTGCAGGATGCGCTGCAACGCCACTACACGGTGTTCGTGCTGCTGGATGCGGTACGCGCATTGAATCTGCAGGCCGATGCCGGCCCGCAGGCGCTGGAGGCAATGGCGCATTTGGGCGCAATTCCGCTCCACTTCGAGGCGCTCAACGCATGAACCCGCAGTCCAGTCCCCTTTTGACCGACCTGTATCAGTTGCTGATGCTGCAAAGCTATCGCGATCACGGCATGGAGGATACTGCCGTGTTCGAACTGTTCGTGCGCAAGCTGCCGCCGGGGCGGAATTTCATGGTTGCGGCCGGACTGGAACAGGTGCTGGATTTCCTCGAAAACCTGAAATTCTCGCCGGAAGAATTGGCCTGGCTTGCCAGCCGTTTTCCACCTGCCTTCATTGCCTATCTCGAGCAGTTTCGGTTCGATGGTGATGTTCACGCCATGGCGGAAGGCACGATATTTTTCCCCAATCAGCCCATCCTGCAGATCAGCGCCGCGCTGCCGCAAGCCCAGCTGGTCGAATCGCGCGTGATGAATCTGCTGCATTTCGAGACGCTGATTGCCTCCAAGGCTGCCCGCTCGGTGCTGGTGGCGCCGGACAAGCTGCTGGTGGATTTCGGCATGCGCCGGGCGCACGGCGCGGAGGCAGCGCTGCTCGCGGCGCGGGCGAGCTATCTGGCGGGATTTTCCGGCAGCGCCACCGTGCTGGCCGGAACGCTGTATGACATTCCGCTGTTCGGCACCATGGCGCACTCCTACATCCAGGCGCATGCCGATGAAACGAGCGCTTTCGAGCATTTCGCCCGTTCCCATCCGGACAACGTGATCCTGCTGATCGACACCTATGACACCGAAGCCGCCGCCGCCAAGGTAGTCACGCTGGCGCGCAAGCTGCAGGCGGATGGCATCAGCATCAAGGGCGTGCGCCTGGACAGCGGCGATCTGGCAGCGCATGCCCGGCAGGTGCGGCAAATACTCGACGCGGGCGGACTGCAGCAGGCAACCATATTTGCCAGCGGCAACCTGGACGAATACCGGCTGCATGCACTGCTGTCTTCTGCTGCACCGATAGACGGCTTCGGTGTCGGCACTGCGCTGGATATCTCCAGCGACTCCCCATCGCTGGACTGTGCCTACAAACTGCAGGAGTATGCCGGCAAACCGCGCCGCAAGCGCTCGGAGGGCAAGGCCACCTGGCCGGGGAGAAAGCAGGTTTACCGCAGCTACAGCGTCGATGGCTGCCTGGCCGGCGATGTGGTGGCGCTGGCGGAAAATGATCCGCAGGCGGGCGAGGCGCTGCTCCAACCGGTAATGCGTGCCGGCCGGCGCATCGCGGCGCATGCCCCGCTGCAGCAACTGCGCCGGCAGACAGTGGCGGGATATGCCCATCTGCCGCATACCATGGCCACACTCGACACCGCTCCCGCCTACCCGGTAACGATATCCGCAGCACTGCAGGCATTGGCGCAGCAACTGGATGCGGAGCAGGTCAAATAAAGTAGTTGCCGGTCAGATACCCTGCGGATTGGTGCGCTGTGAAATTTTATTAGCGAGGATGCCCATGAAAGCCATGATCCTGGATGCACAGAACCAGCCGTTACGGCTGGGGGAACTGCCCCGGCCCACACCCGCAGATGATCAAATCCTGCTCAAGGTGCACGCCTGCGGCGTGTGCCGCACCGACCTGCACGTAATCGACGGCGATCTGCGGCACCCCAGGCTGCCTCTCGTCCTCGGTCACGAAATCGTCGGTACCGTGGTGGAGAAAGGCGCGCAGGTGGAACGCTTTGCGCTAGGGCAGCGCGTGGGCGTACCGTGGCTCGGCCGCACCTGTGGTCATTGCCGCTATTGTGCGAGTGGCCGCGAAAACCTCTGCGATGCGGCAGAGTTCACTGGCTATACCCTGGATGGCGGTTATGCCGAATTCGCGCTGGCCGATCAACGCTATTGCTTTTCCTTGCCGGACATATATTCCGATGCTGAAGCTGCACCATTGCTGTGCGCCGGGTTGATCGGCTACCGCGCGCTGGTCGCAGCCGGCGAGGCCAGACGGCTCGGTATTTACGGTTTCGGTGCGGCGGCGCATATCATCACACAAGTGGCTCGCTGGCAGGGACGGGAGGTATTCGCTTTCACCAAGCCGGGCGACGCGGAGGGGCAGCGTTTTGCCCGCGAACTCGGGGCTGTCTGGGCGGGAGACTCCACCGTGGAGCCGCCGCAGGAGATGGATGCTGCCATATTGTTTGCGCCGGTGGGCGCACTGATACCGCAGGCGCTGGGCCACACCGCCAAGGGCGGCACGGTAGTGTGCGCCGGCATCCACATGAGCGCTGTTCCGGAATTTCCTTATGCCTTGCTGTGGGGGGAACGCAGTGTACGCTCCATTGCCAATCTCACGCGCCGCGACGGCGAGGAATTTCTCGCCATCGCGCCGCAAGTCGGGGTCAGAACCACGGTGGAAACTTTCCGCCTGGAAGCGGCCAACGCAGCCGTGCAACGCGTGCGCGCAGGGCAAGTACGCGGTGCGGCCGTGCTGGTGATGGATTAATCCGGAGTATCCCGCCGGGGGTGATCAAGGATGGCGCCGATAGCGCCCGATCAGTTCGACATGGGTAATGACGTGGCCTTCCATCGCTTTTTCCAGAATTGCCTTGGTCGGATGTTTCAGATTCGGCAGCAGGGTATCCAGGGCATAGAGCTTGTGAAAATAGCGGTGCGTACCCACCGGCGGGCACGGCCCGCCGTAGCCGGTGCGCTGCCAGTCGTTGAGTCCCTGCAAGGTTCCTGGCGGCAGATCTTTCGCCGCCACACCCTCGGCCAGCCCATTGGCATCAGGCGGGATGTTGTACAGCATCCAGTGTACCCAGGTCATTTTCGGCGCAGCCGGATCGGGCGCGTCCGGATCATCGACGATCAACACCAGGCTTTTCGTGCCATCCGGCAGTTTGCTCCAGGAGAGTTCCGGGGAAATATCCCGGCCATCACAGGTATGGTGCGCAGGAATCTCAGCGTCATGGGAAAAAGATGTCGAGATGAGTGTCAGAGCCATTATTTTCTTCTCCTGCCCGCTTGGGGGTGATTTGGTCTCAGCCGCACCCGCAGAACTGCAGATGAGGAAAGTTGCCAAGCATAGCACTCCGGCCGGACGAATGAAACGAACCCAGCCATTGCGTTGCGCGCAGTATTCAAGGTGAAATTCGGCGTTCAATTATGAGCACCACCCAATATGCAAGCTCAGGACACCGTGATGGATTTGGCCGGCTTGCCACCAATCTTGGGCAGGCGCACGGTCAGTACCCCGTTCTTGTAGCTCGCTTCCGCCTTGTCCGTATCGACGTTGAGCGGTAGCGGAATGCTGCGCTGGAACGCCCCGTACGCACGCTCCATCAAGTGGTAACTGCTGTCGTGCGTTTCATGCGCAAAGCGCTTTTCGCCGGAGAGATGGAGCATGTTGCCGTCGAGCGTGATGCGGCAGTCTTCCTTCTCCATCCCCGGCACTTCCACTCTCACCACCACCTCTTTCTCGGTTTCTTCCACTTCTCCTGCCAGCAGGCTCCAGCACGGAAACGAAGCCAGCGCAGGAGTCTGCGTCTGCTCCTCCTTGCTATGGGTGAAATGGGTAAGCGCATTGTTGCTGCGGTTCAGTAATTCGCGCCAGCCTTCCGACAGATGCTCCCAAGTGCGACTGATCTCGCGGCTGATATGTTTTCCTGCTTCCTTCAACGAATCCAGCATGATTTGATCTCCTCCAGTAATTGCAGCTAAAGTTAAAAAGTAATTCCCGACATTTTCATAATAGATGAAATTTGGAGCTTGATATGTTTATCGGGCAGCAAGCTGGCGTAACATATCCCGCTGCCACGGGACTCCGCATTTTCCCGTCACCACGCAGGGAGTAAGAAATGCACAGCCCGCCAAGGCCGGAACCGCAACCATCCAAGGTTTCAGGAAGAGGCCGTCTACCGAATGCGCCTGCGCTGGTGGCTGAACTGGGCGGCAGTTACGCGACCGGACTCGGCATCAATCTTGACACGCTGGACTCCACTGAGATCTACAAGTGGTTTATCGCTGCCGTGCTCTACGGCGCGCGTATTCCGGAAACCATTGCCAGCCGTACCTGGCACGAATTCGAAACGAGCGACGCGCTGACGCCGCAGCGCATGCTCGATACCGGCTGGGACGGGCTGGTCGCCATGCTCGACCGGGGCCGCTATGTGCGCTACGACTACAAGACCGCCACCAAGCTGCTCGAAATCAGCCGCACCCTGCTCGAGCGCTATGGCGGCAACCTCAATACCCTGCATGCCGCCGCAACTGACTCGGTTGATCTGGAACAGCGCATCATGGCTCTGGGCAAAGGGGTCGGCAAGGTAACTACGGGGATTTTCCTGCGCGAGCTGCGCGGCAGATGGCAGAAAGCAGTTTCGCCGCTGTCGCCGCTGGCCTTCATGGCAGCCCGCACCCTCGGCTTTATCCCAAACAGGATCGGCGATGACCACGACCGGGCTCTTGCCTGGCTGCAGCGTCTATGGAGCGAACAGGGCATGACGGCGGCAAGTTTCCCCGATTTTGAGGCTGCGCTGGTGCGGCAAGGACTACGGTTGCGGCGGCGCGCCGCCCGGGGTTCCATGCGATCCGGCGCAACGGGTCTCGCTCCGGCATGAACGCAGCACTGGCACTCTGTTACTTGCGATGACCGAGCACTACACCGGCTATTTCCACGCCCAACCCGAGGACAAGCAGGACCAAGCCTATCCAGGCGTTTTCCGGTGCCAGAAAAATCAGCACACCACCCAACACGAGCAACGAGATGGACAGGATACGTTTGCTGCGCGGATTCTTGATCATGGACAGAACGACCCCGGGAACGAAGCATCTATAACAACTATAGACCTGCATCCGCAAAAAGTCAGTGAATCAACTCGGTTGCCTTAACTGCTGCCCCGGCCAAGGCAGCCGCGTCATTCAGAAGCCTCTGCTTAACAGCATCAGTCGATAACGAGTTTTCTGGCGGAAGAAGCGGCTTTCTTGGGCAGTGTCAGTTCCAGGATGCCGTCACTATATTTGGCGCGGGATGCACCTTCGTCAATTTCGCTGCCGAGGGAAAAGCTGCGAAAGGCTTTACCGTAATAGCGCTCGGCACGCAGCACTTTTTCTCCTTCCTTTACTTCCTTTTCCTGCCGGGTTTCTGCGCTGATCGACACCTGATTGCCTTCGATGGAAACGTGGATGTCTTCCTTCTTCACTCCGGGAATTTCCGCGTGCACCGTGTATGCCTTGTCATCTTCCCTGACATCCATCTTGATCAGGACTTCCTGCTTGCTTTCCATTTTCACCGGGCGGAAGAATCCGCGGAACACGTCGTCAAACGGGTCCAGACTGGAAACCTGGAATGGGTCGAAACGAGTCACGTTAGCCATGTTTTTCTCCTTGGGTTGATCGGTTTGTTGGGCGGATGATTCCGCCGACAAAAAGGGATATGGTGATAGGTCGCAAGATTTCAAGTCGATGCAGCTCTCCGCATTTCAGGTTTGATGACCGACATCCATCACAATAATTTTCAACCGCCCTTGATTCTGCCCCGGCAATCCACATATCCACACCATCGCTTACAGAGAAACCGCCATGTCCATTGCTCGTTCACCTGCCGTCGCCGGCATGTTCTATCCTGCCGATGCGCGGCAGCTTGCCCATGAGGTGCAGCAATCGCTGGCCGCAGCGCATCCGCATGCCCTGATCCCCAAGGCCCTGATCGTGCCGCACGCCGGCTACATCTATTCAGGAGCCATTGCTGCTACCGCTTATGCCACTCTGCGTCCCATTGCTGCGCGCATCCGGCGCGTGGTACTGCTCGGCCCCGCCCACCGGGTTGCGCTACGCGGATTGGCGTTGCCGGAAGCGGATGCCTTCGACACGCCGCTCGGACGGGTGATGCTGGACATGGCGACAGTACGCAGCATCGCCCATTTGCCGCAAGTCAGCATCAGCGCGCAGGCGCATGCACTGGAGCATGCGCTGGAAGTGCAACTGCCATTCCTGCAAAGCATATTGCCGGATTTCACCCTGCTGCCATTGGCTGTCGGCATGGCTTCGGCAGAAGAAGTCGCCGAGGTACTGGATGCGCTGTGGGGCGGCGAAGAAACACTGATCGTCATCAGTTCCGATCTCTCGCACTATCTGCCTTATGCCACTGCACAACGCGTGGATGGCGAAACCGTGCAATCCATTCTGGATCTGCATCAGCCGATAGCACATGAACGCGCCTGTGGTGGCACGCCCATCAGCGGCCTGATCATCGCCGCGCAGAAACACCAACTCACACCGCACTTGCTCGATTTGCGCAACTCCGGCGATACCGCCGGTGCGCGCGACCGGGTGGTGGGTTATGCCGCGCTCGCTTTCACCGAGGAGGAACATGGCAACTGATCAGGGGAAAACCTTGTTGTCGATAGCACGTGCGGCAATTGCGCAGGTCTTGCACGCGCCGCATGCGGCGACGGATGAAACCGCAGCGTGGCTGGCTGAACCGGGCGCGAGTTTCATCACCCTTACTCAATCCGGCGAGTTGCGCGGCTGCATCGGTACACTGCAAGCGCACCGGCCATTGCTTATCGACGTCAAAAGCAATGCCGTGTCAGCCGCGCTGCACGATCCGCGCTTCCTGCCGCTCACGCTGAAAGAATTCACCACGGTACAAGTAGAAGTCTCGCTGCTCACCGCACCGCAGCCGCTGGCTTTTGCCGACGAAACAGATGCGCTGGCGCAATTGCGCCCCGGCATCGACGGGGTTGTATTCGAATATGGCCGCCATCGCAGCACTTTTCTGCCGCAGGTATGGGAGAGCCTCGCGCAACCGCCCCTGTTTCTTGCTATGCTGAAACGCAAGGCCGGACTGCCCGATAACTTCTGGGCCGAGAACGTGAAACTGTCGCGCTATACCGTGACGAAATGGCGTGAAACTGACTTAGACGAGGAATCCTGCAATGGATGAACCGATCAGCATCGCCGAACAGCATCCCGCCCGGTACTGGCATCGGCTGGACGACGGCCGCATCCAGTGCGACCTGTGTCCGCGCGACTGCAAGCTGCATGAAGGGCAACGCGGCGCATGCTTCGTGCGCGGACGGGTCGGCGATGCAATGGTGCTCACCACTTACGGACGGTCTTCCGGATTCTGCGTCGACCCGATCGAGAAAAAACCGCTCAACCATTTTTATCCCGGCAGCAGCATCCTGTCGTTCGGCACGGCAGGCTGCAATCTCGCCTGCAAATTCTGCCAGAACTGGGACATTTCCAAATCGCGCAGCTTCGACAAGCTCGCCGACCAGGCCAGTCCGGAAGCCATCGCGCGCCGTGCGGCGGAACTGGGCTGCAAGAGCGTCGCTTTCACCTACAACGACCCGGTGATCTTTGCCGAATATGCGATGGATGTAGCCGATGCCTGTCACGCGCGCGACATCAAGGCGGTGGCAGTCACGGCAGGTTATATCCACGAGCAACCACGGCGCGATTTGTTCGCCAGAATGGATGCCGCCAATGTTGACCTCAAGGCGTTCACCGACGAATTCTATGTCAGGCAGACCGGCTCTCACCTGCAACCGGTGCTGGATACGCTGAAATATCTGTGCCAGGAAACCGAGGTCTGGGTGGAGATCACCACGCTGCTGATTCCCGGCCTCAATGATTCGGCAGATGAAATAAGCAGAATGAGCGCATGGATCGCCAGGGAACTCGGCGTGGACGTGCCGCTGCACTTTTCCGCTTTCCATCCCGACTACAAGATGACCAACATTCCCGCCACTCCGGCAGAAACGCTGATACAGGCGCGGCAGATCGCGCAGGTGGCAGGGCTGCAGTATGTCTATACCGGCAATGTGCATAACCGCGAGGGGGATACCACCTACTGCCCCTCGTGCAGCAGCGCCCTGATCGTGCGTGACTGGTATGAAATCGAACAATACCGCCTCACGCCCGACGGCCATTGTCCGGATTGCAATACCCGCATCGCCGGACATTTTGACAAATTTGCGGGGCAGTTTGGCAGGCGGCGGATTCCTGTCGTGATGGGAGGCACAGCATGAGCAGCGTACATATTCCGGCAGGGCCGATCGAACTCGACGGTGAACTGGTGTTGCCGCCATCCGCGACCGGGGTGGTGCTGTTCGCGCACGGCAGCGGCAGCAGCCGCTTCAGTCCGCGCAACACTTTCGTTGCCGAAGTGCTGCAACAACACGGTATCGGCACCCTGCTGTTCGATCTGCTGACACGCGCGGAGGATCAGGATTATGCCACGCGCTTTGATATTGACCTGCTGACGCGCCGCCTGCTGGCTGCCACTGCCTGGCTGCAGGCCAACCCGCAGACGCAAACCCTGCATGTTGGTTATTTCGGTGCCAGCACCGGCGCAGCGGCGGCGTTGCAGGCGGCGGCAGCAATGGGCGACAAGATCGCCGCTGTGGTGTCGCGCGGCGGTCGTCCCGACCTGGCTGGAGAAACCGCCTTGAGCCAGGTGACTGCGCCTACCCTGCTCATCGTCGGCAGCGCGGACTACGGCGTGATCGAGCTGAACCAGCAAGCTTACGCACTGCTGCATTGCGAAAAGAAACTGACCCTGATTCCCGGTGCAACCCACTTGTTCGAAGAATCCGGCACGCTGGGACAGGCTGCGCGCAGTGCCGCCAACTGGTTTGCGCAGTATCTGTAACCATCTATTCGTTCTGCCGCACCCGCTCGAAGAAACACACTGCCGCCGCTGCCGCCGCATTCAAGGATTCCGTGCCGCCCGGCATGGGAATGCTGACCTGCTCGCTGGCCACCTGCAGCACCGCCGCTGACAGACCCGCCCCTTCATTACCGAACACGAATGCCACCGGCCCGCTCAAACGGGTTTGATAAAGGCTGGTTTTCGCCTGCAGCGTAGTGGCGATCACCTTGCCGTTGAATCCCCGCGCCACTTCTGCCAGATCGGATTGCTCGTGGATGCGCAACTGGAAATGCGCTCCCATCGCGGCGCGCAACGTCTTGGGCGACCAGGCGTCGGCGCAACCAGTGGACAGATAGACGTCGCTGGCACCGGCAGCGGCGGCAGAGCGCAGAATGGAACCAACATTGCCGGGGTCCTGGATGGCTTCGAGCAGCACGCTGAAATTCTCACCCTGATGTACGCGAATGACATCGTGCGCGGGAATGGCTATCAACGCCATGATTCCACCGGGGGTCTTGACCGGAGAGATCGCACGGAACAAGACATCGCTCAGCACCACCACCGGCACTGCCTGCTCCGTCGCCAGTTGCGCCAGCAGGTGGTTTATTTCTGCATCATCCCCCGCCGATTCACTGATGATCAGGTTTTGCGGTAACCCCAGCGCGGCACGATAGGCGGTGATCAGATGCACACCGTCCAGCAGCGTCAACCCGCTGGCTCTGCGTTGCGCAGCCGATTCCATCAGCTTGACGAGCTGCTTGAACCAAGGATTTTCACGAGAGCTGATGGATTTCACGGGTCACCCGGCCAGACCGATTTCTCAGAATACTCGCTGTTATACGCAGAGCGCATCATCTTGTCCATGCAGCATCACTGCTGAAATGGCATTGGCATCACATGAAATTACGCGTATGCAAAGCCGCCAGATGTTGTGCAGCTTCCTTGTCAAAGCCGAGCCGCTCCAGCCGCACCTGCCTGCCTGCGGCCATGTCCGCAATCAACTGCTGCACCCTGACATAACCCGCAGCAATTGCCTGCGGGGTAAATTCGCCAGCCGCAATCAGGATCAAGGCATCGAACACTTCTTCATTGAGTCCGGCCGTATTCGCCAGAGCGTCATTGCGCAACTGCACCGCGTTGGCCAGTCGCGTGCGGAACTGCGGCTCCTGCTGCAGTCGCCACAATAAATGCGACATGCCGAAAGCCACATGGCGCGCCTCATCCCGCGCTGCCAGACGGGCGATCTGCCGTGTCACCGGGTCGGGCGCATGCAGGTGGAGAAAGTTGAGCAGGCTGACGAAAGTGCCCTCGCCCAGCACTGACAGCAAGAAACCGGCAACGGAAAAATCGGGTTCATCCAGCAGGGTTTTGAGCGAAGCCTGGCCACCGGCGGTGGACAGCGCCGGCTCCCGCCCTTTCAGACGCAGCCGGCGGGTAAAGACCTCGATATGGCGCGCCTCGTCCGCCACCTGGATCGCCAGCAATGACTGTATTTCGCGGAAATGCGGATGCACCTGGCCGAGAAAGCGCGCCGGCACGATCAAAGCGGCCTCTTCATTTTCGATCAGGTAAGTCATCAGCTGCGCCACCGCATCTTCCACTGCAGCGGGAAGCTCGAATGGTTCGTCCCAGTCTATTGCCGTGGTCGGATTCCATTGCGCCGCCACTGCCTGCGCATACAGCGTAGCGGCGCTATCCGCCCAGATCTCGTCTTTGCGGTCGAGCCGGAAATGCATATCCGGCGCACCCGCTTCCACCGTCGCCCCCCTTGCCGCCAGTCCCCAGCACGACAAGGCTCGATCCGCAACCGCACCAGTCAGCGCTGCATCGCTGTGTCCGGCATGCTTGGCATCATGCCAACGGCCAGTGTCGGCAGCGCCCCGCATCACTGTGGCAACCGCACGCCCGTCCTGTTGCTGCATGCTCATGCCGTGGCCTTGCGCGCGACACCATGCCGCCAGCTGCGTCTCCCAGCCGGGGCTGCTGCCCACCACGCGCAACTCGCCACCGGGTGGAATTGCACCCAGGCCATGCTTGATCAGCAAATGGGCGCCGGCATCCAGCCCCAGATTCTCAATATCGATAATCGGTAGCAAGTATGTTGCCTGCTGCATCATAGAATTTCTCGTCATCCACCGCCCGTATCAGCAGATCGTAACCACTGCTGCGGCCAGGCAGCCATGCTTTCAATCCTTCCAGTTCCAGTAGCGGCCGCACCTGCGCATCCTGCCAATCCATCGCCAGCAGCAATTCGGTAAAACGCGCTGCCATCTCGGCGCTTGCTGCAGATATGCCTGAGATCAAGGTGAAGTTGCAGTGATCGTAGCTGCCGCTGTGCGCCACGATCCGGGTAGCACCTGCCGGCAGTATGCCTTCGCGTGCGAAAGCCACGTGATTGCCGTCGATCATCCAGGCAGCGTCGATCTCTCCGGCCATCAGTGCCAGTGCCGCTGCACGCTCGCCGCCGATATGGTCGCCATGCTTGCCGCTCAGTTCATCGAAACGCCGCGCCGTATAGTCACGCCCGGCAAGCAATCCTTGCACACGCAAATGATCGCGCGGAATCAGGTTGGCCTGGGGCGAATCCAGCGCACCGAAACCGATCACCTGCCCCGCCAGAGCGGACAGATCTGCTGTGGTTGTGACACGGGAATCGGAGCGCACTACCAGCACCGAACAGAGATCGCGGTCGCTGTCGCGCATCGCCAGTGACCGTGCCTCCAGCCCGCGCGCACGCGCCATGCGCTCTGCCCTGATCCAGGCCAGCGGCGAATTCCAGGCAAGATCGATGCTGCCGTCGAGCTGCGCTTCGACCTGGCGCTCGTAATTGGAATAAAGAATGTAATCAAATTCGAAATCGTGCCGCCGGAAATATTCCTTGAATCCTTCCCAGATGGTCACAACCTTGGGCGCATAAGCGACCGCACCCAGCAGCAATGGTTTTGTCATTTCGCGTTTCCTACTCAAACACCGGCATGCCGCAAACAGCTTTGCCGATGAAATCAAACAGCACATCGGAAGTCGGCGCCATGATCGAAGCTGCGCGCGCATCGCGGAAATAGCGCTCGACCCCCACATCCTTACGGAATGCGGCACCACCGCACACGCGCATGGCGACATCGGTGACTTCCAGCGCAGCTTCCGCCGCTGCGGCTTTGACTTGCATCACCCGCAGCATCGCATCGGCACGGCCACCTGCCAGCGCCACCAGGGTGTCGTCGCGCAGGGTGCGCACCATGTCGGCGTGGATGCGCGCACGCGCAAGGTAAGCCCTGATGGTGGGCAGATCTGCCAATGCACTGCCCAGATGTTCAAATTTGCTGGCGCTCGCATGGGCGCACGCACGTTCGAGCGCTGCCTCCATTATTCCTTGCGAACAGGAAGCGATCAGCACCGAGAATACCGGCAGCACTGCACCGAGCATGATGTCGAAACCGCCGCCGTCGCTGCCCAGCATGGCGGCGGCAGGCAGCCGCAGCGCTTTGCAGGAAAGCGGTGAAGAACCGTTGCCGCGCAGGCCCATGCCGTCGAACAGTTGGGGCTGGCTCAGACCTACTGCCTTGCTGTCGACCAGCCACAAGGTGCTGGCGCCGGCGGTTTTGGCCGGTGGCGATGACCATACGTAGGAATCCGCTTCGCCTGCAGCAGTCACCATGGTCTTGTCGCTATCGAGCAGGTAAGCGTCGCCGTCCGGACGGGCGCTGCCGACCGCTGCCCAGAAGTGGCTGCGGGAACCTGCATCGGACCAGGCCAGAGTCGTCAGATGGCGGCCTACGGAAATCTCACGCCGGATCGAGTCATCGCCGAACTTCTCGATCACGGTGGTGCCGCAATAATGCATGGTCACCACCATGGCGGTGGAAGGGCACGCCCTGGCAATGCGCTCGACCACCTGCGCTGCCTCGGCCAGACCCAGTCCCATGCCACCCACCTCGGTCGCGCTGATCAGGCCCAGCAAGCCGGATTCGCCGAGCGCGGCAATGGCGGCGCGCGGAAACGCAGCAGCGCGATCGGTGGCAATGGCCGCCGGTTCGATGATGTCGCGAATAATGCTATCGAGCTTCTCAAGATATGGCATGGCACCCTTGTACAAAAAATGGGGCGCTGCCGCATGACACGATAAAACAGACGATATCCTTGCTGCGCGAAATGAACATCGCACAACAGGAATCAGGATTGAATGCTACGGTTGCTGGCACACCTCAATCTGTCTGCTGACCTGCACGTTGGCAGCGCTTGGAACAAAACATCCCGTCGTGCTTTTTCTCCGGTCGGCCACACACAGGCCGTCTGGCCCGACTCGCTCCCCTCAGGGAAGTCAAATCGGCGTTACGGCGGACCAAGCGGAGACAAGCACAACAGTCGCAGCAGTTTACCAGAAGCAACAATCATGCATACCATCGGCTGAGATGACACCGTAGGCTGGGGTGAGATACGAACCCCAGCAACATGTAATCTCGACTCGAAACGCTGGGGTTCGCGAGCTCACCCCAGCCTACAGCTATTCAAGACTTGTCTTGCAACCATCGCTGCCGCGCAGCGCGTGCATCAGCAAAGAATTTTTCCAGCGCCTGCCCGTCACCCCGTGCCAGCATCTCGCGCAAATCTGTCAGCTCGTTCTGGTAAGAATCGATTTGCCCGAGCAGCGCTGCGCGGTTGGCAAGGCAGATGTCGCGCCACATTTCGGCAGAGCTGCCGGCAATGCGGGTGAAATCGCGGAAACCGCTGCCGGCAAAACGCAGCAGGTCTTCCGGCTTGTCGTCGGCACTGGTGCAGACATGATGCATCAAGGTGAATGCCAGCACATGCGGCAGATGGCTCATCGTTGCGAGAATGGCGTCATGCCGGTCGGCGCGCATGTGCAACACGCGCGCGCCGCAACCCTGCCACAATTCGGTCACCCGCGTCACCGCCTCAGTGCTGGTTTCATCCAGCGGCGTCAGCACCAGATTCTTGTCGCGGAACAGATCGGCGCTGGCTGCAGTCACTCCGCTCAGTTCGGCACCGGCGATGGGATGGCCGGGAACAAAATTCTGCAAATGCCCAGCCAGAAAAGAGCGCGCTGCTGCAACCACATCCTGCTTGGTGCTACCGGCGTCGGTCACGATGGTTCCGGTTGCGAGATAAGGAGAAATTTGCGCCATGATCTTGCCGGTCTGCCCCACCGGCATCGCGAGCAGCACCAGATCAGCGCCCGGCAACGCCAGCGCAAAATCATCGGCGATTTCGTCTATCACCCCCAGTTCACGTGCGCGCTGCAGGTTCTCGCGGCTGCGGCCGATGCCGACGATATGCTTGACCAGCCCGGCCTTGCGCAGCGCCAGCGCGAATGAGCCGCCGATCAGGCCGACGCCGACAATCACCAGTTTATTGATCACAACGTTTGCCATCTCGAATGAGGATTTATTTTGTTCGCGATTGCTTCTGCACTACATGCTGCGCCCGATCACTTGCGCTATTCCTTTGAGCGACCCCATCAGGTCTTTGAATTCCTGCGGGTTCAGCGCCTGGTCGGCATCGCACCAGGCTTCACACGGATTCGGGTGCATTTCCACCAGCAGGCCATCGGCACCGGCAGCAATCGCCGCGCGTGCCAGTGCCGGCACCATCCAGGCCTTGCCACCGGCATGCGAAGGATCGACGATCACCGGCAAATGCGTTTCCTTTTTCAATACCGGGATGCAGGTCACGTCCATCACGTTGCGGTAAGCGGTCTCAAAGCTGCGGATGCCGCGCTCACAGAAAATGATGTTGTGATTGCCGCCGGCAGCGATGTATTCCGCTGCCATCAGCCATTCGGAAATGGTCGCCGACATGCCGCGCTTGAGTATCACCGGCTTGTTGGTGCGTCCCACTTCCTTCAGCAGTTCAAAGTTCTGCATGCTGCGGGTACCGATCTGGATCACGTCCACATCGTACTCAAGAAAGGCATCGAGCATGCGCGCATCCATCAGTTCGGTGACGATAGGCAGGTTGTATTTGTCCGCTGCCTTGCGAAATATTGCCAATCCTTCCTCGCCCTTGCCCTGAAAAGTATAAGGGCTGGTGCGGGGCTTGAAAGCACCGCCGCGCATCAACCGGCAACCGGCATCAGCAACCTGCTGTGCCGCCAGATCCATCTGCTGCTGGGTTTCCACCGAGCACGGCCCGCCGATCACCTGAATCTGGTTACCGCCCAATGCAACTCCGGGCGCCCCGCGCGCACCGCCAATATTGATCATCGAATCGTGCTTGTGTGATTCGCGCGACACGATCTTGTACTGCTTGACGATGTGCATGGAGTATTCGACTCCGGGCAGAGTGTCAAACATTTCCGGCTCAAGCTTGCGCTCATCACCGATGGCGCCGATCACGGTGCGCTCGGTGCCGCGTGAAATATTGGCGTCCAGGCCAAAGCTCCGAATTTTGTTTACCACCGCGTCCACCTGTTCGTCAGTGACGCCGCTGTTCATGATGATGATCAAGCTGATTCTCCAAGTGCCGCTTCAAGTGATTGCAAAAATTTCTGGTTCTGCGACTCCAGACCAATGGTGACCCGCAGATATTCTGGCATTTCATAAATGCCGATGGGGCGCACGATCACGCCCCGCTTCAACAGACTCTGATAAACCGCGCCGGCATCGCCGCCGTTCACGCGGAAACTCAGAAAGTTACCGTAAGACGAAATATATTCGATGCCCAGTCGCCGCAGGCCGGTGGTGACCTGCATCATCCCTGCCCGATTGAGTGCATAGGAGCGCTTCACGAATTCCACGTCTGCCAGCGCGGCCACTGCACCTATCAGACCAATACTGTTGACGTTGAATGGCTGGCGCACCCGGTTCATCAAGCCCGCCACATCTTCACGCGCCATGCCGAATCCCACGCGCACACCCGCCAGACCGTAAGCCTTGGAGAAGGTGCGGGTGATGAGCAAATTGGGAAAGCGCTTCAGCCAGGCAATGCTGTCAGCCTTGGCAGTGTCCGGCAGATATTCGTTGTAGGCTTCATCCAGCACCACCAGCACATCCGGCGACACTCGCTGCAGGAAACGCAACAGATCGGCAGCGGCCAATAATGTGCCGGTCGGATTATTGGGGTTGGCGATGAACACCACGCGCGTTTCCGGCATGACCGCATCCAGCATGGCATCGAGGTCATGGCCATATTTCAGGGCGGGCACCGCGATGCCGCTCGCGCCGACTGCCTGGGTCACCAGCGGATAAATGGCAAAAGCATGTTGCGAATAAACCGCCGATGCCCCCGGTTTCAGGAATACCCTGGCGGCGAGTTCCAGCACATCGTTGGAACCGTTGCCCAATACGATCTGTTCGCTGCTCACCGCATAGCGCTGCGACAACGCCGCTTTCAACTCGAAACCGCTTCCATCCGGATACAGCGCCACCTCCTCCAGCGCCTGAGTCATCGCTGCCAGTGCGAGCGGGCTTGGCCCCAACGGGTTCTCATTGGATGCCAGTTTGACGATGGCATGCTCATCCAAACCCATCTCCCGTGCCAGTTCAGAAATCGGCTTGCCCGGCTGATAGGGGTTGATGGCGCGAATATATTCCGGAGCGAGATCGCAAATATTCATAAGATCAGAATCGTGGGATGGTTTAATCGGCAAGTTGAAATCAGATCACGCCGCAGGGTAGGAACCGAGTATTTTCAGTAATGCGGCTTGCTCGCGCAATTCTGCCAGCGCCTGCGCCACTTTCTGGTCTTGCTGGTGACCCTCGATATCGACAAAAAATACATATTCCCACAGGCCGGTGCGGGAGGGGCGAGATTCCAGGCGGCTCATGCTGACACCATGTTGCGCCAGCGGCGCCAGCAGCTCGTGGATCGCACCAGGACGATTCTTGACCGACATCACCAGCGAGGTTTTATCCTTGCCGCAAGCGGCGACATCCTGCGCGCCGATCACCAGAAAGCGCGTGGTGTTCTTCGGATCATCCTCGATATTCTCGGCACAGACGGCAAGTCCGAACACCTCGGCGGCCTTTTTGCCGGCTACGGCTGCAGCAGTTTCATCTTCTGCAGCCAGTCTGGCAGCATCGGCGTTGCTCGCTGCATTGACCCGCGCCGCACCGGATAAATGGGGCAGATTGGCGTTCAACCATTCGTGGCACTGCGCAAATGACTGCGGGTGCGAGTAAATTTTCCGGATGCGCGCAAGATCATCATGCCGCGCCAGCAGACACTGATGTACCGGCAACTGCACTTCACCGCACACCTTTAACGGAGTCTGCAGCAACAAATCCAGCGTCCTGCCGACCGCGCCCTCGGTGGAATTTTCCACCGGCACCACTCCATAACTCGCCGCACCCGACTCCACTTTGCGGAAGACCTCGTCTATCGAAGCACATGCCAGTGTCGTCACCATGCTGCCGAAGCGTTTCAACGCGGCTTCTTCGGAAAAGGTTCCACACGGGCCAAGGTATGCCACGGTCAGGGGCTGTTCCAGGGCGCGGCACAGTGACATGATTTCAGTGAACAGTCGCGTGACCTGCTCGTTTGCCAGCGGGCCGGAATTCAATTTGTTCAACCGCGCCAGCACCTGCGCCTCGCGCTCGGGGCGGTACACCATGCCGTTCTTGAGCTGTCCGATCTGCTGCGCAAGATCGGCGCGCGTGCTCACCAGCTTGAGCAGCTCGCCGTCTATCGCGTCTATCTGATCACGCAGTTGCTTGAGTTGATCGGTCATGGGAGTGATCTCATCCTGTTTTCAGCTAATCGGCCAGCACCGGCAAGTAGCGCACCATCAGTACGCCGGGAATCGCCGCAATCTCGTCTATGGTTTGCTGCGGCATCGGGCTGTCCACATCCACCAGCGTGTAGGCCATTTCACCACGCGATTTATTCACCATATTGTGAATATTAAGCCCGGCTTTTGCCATGGTGGTGGAAATCTGTCCCAGTAGATTGGGTACGTTGGAGTTGGCCACCGCCACCCGGTAGGGCGATTCGCGCCCCATGGTCACATTGGGGAAATTGACAGTATTGCTGATGTTGCCGTTTTCCAGATAATCCATCATCTGCTCCACCACCATGATCGCGCAATTTTCTTCCGCTTCCCGGGTGGATGCACCCAGGTGCGGCAGCATGATGACTGCTGCATGCTGCTGAAATTTCTGGCTGGGAAAATCACATACATAATTCTTTATTTTGCCGGACTCGATCCCCAGCAGCACCGCATTTTCATCGACAATGCCGTCACGCGAGAAGTTGAGCAGAATCGCACCCTTCTTCATGTTCTGCACACGCTGCTGATTGATCAGGTGACGGGTCGCTTCCAGCAACGGCACATGCAGCGTGACGAAATCGCTGTTGTGCAGCAGTTCTTCGATACTCTGGGCTTTTTTCACTTCCGCCGACAGATTCCAGGCGGCTTCCACGGTAATTTCCGGGTCGTAACCCATCACTTTCATGCCGAGCCGCAGGGCCGCATCTGCCACCAGTCTGCCGATTGCACCCAGACCAATGATGCCCAGCGTGCGCCCCGGCAATTCTATCCCGGCAAACTGCTTCTTGCCTTCTTCCGCCAGCTTGTGCAGGGTGGCATCGTCGCCCTGCAAGCCTTCGGTGAAACGAATCGCAGGTACCAGATTGCGCGACGCCAGCAACATGCCTGCCAGCACCAGTTCTTTTACGGCATTGGCATTGGCGCCGGGGGCATTGAACACCGCCACGCCGCGCAGGTTCATATCCTTGACCGGAACATTGTTGGTGCCCGCGCCCGCCCGTCCTATTGCCTTGACGCTTGGCGGAATATCCATTTGCAACATATTGTGCGAGCGCACCAGGATCGCATCCGGTTCGGCGATGTCGTTGCCCACCACGTAATGGCTGGCAGCAAAACGCTTCAAACCCAGTGGCGAAATGGAGTTGAGTGTGAGTACCTGGAAAATCTTGTGTGCGCGCTCAGGCATGGCTGCTTGCAAACTCCCGCATGAATTCGACCAGCGCAGCCACTCCCTCGAGCGGCATGGCGTTGTAAATCGAAGCGCGCATGCCACCCACTGACCGGTGACCTTTCAGTTGTATCAGACCGCGCGCCTGCGCCTGTTGCAGAAACGCTCCATCCAGCGCCGCGTCCTTCAGAGTGAAAGGCACGTTCATCCGCGAACGATCGGGTCTGGCTACCGGGCAATGATAAAAATCAGTGGTATCGAACAAGTCGTACAGTAGTCCGGCTTTGGCGATATTGACCTTTTCCATCGCCGCCAAACCGCCATTCCTCTGCAGCCACTCCAGTACCAGACCCATGATGTACATGGCATAGGTGGGTGGAGTGTTATACATCGAGTCATTATCGGCATGGATTTTGTAATCGAACATGGTCGGCGTACCGGGCACGGTTGCGCCCAGCAAATCCTCGCGCACAATGACGATGGTCAATCCTGCCGGGCCCATATTTTTCTGCGCGCCGGCATAAATCAGCCCGAACCGGGCCACATCCAGCGGGCGCGACAAGATGCTGGAAGACATGTCCGCCACCAGCGGCACCGCGCCGTTCAAATCAGGCACCCAGTTGAATTCCACGCCGCCGATGGTTTCATTGGGCGTGTAATGCACATACGCCGCAGCCGGGTCGAGCGTCCATTTGTCCTGTGTCGGCGCGTAGCTGAAATTCGCATCCTCGGATGAGGCCGCGACATTGACAGCGCAGTATTTCTGCGCTTCCTTGATGGCTTTCTTGGACCATTCGCCGGTGTTGACATAATCGGCGCTTTTTTTGCCGCGCAACAGATTCATCGGCACCATGGCAAATTGGCTGGAAGCACCGCCCGACAGGAACAGCACTTTGTAATTGCCCGGAATATCCGCCAGTTCGCGCAAGTCAGCTTCGACTTTTGCGGCGATGGCCATGAACTCCTTGCCGCGATGGCTCATTTCCATCACCGACATGCCGCTGCCGTGCCAGTCGAGCATCTCGGCGCGCGCCTGCTGCAGCACTTCCGCCGGCATGATCGCAGGGCCTGCGCTGAAATTGAATATACGTTCCATCCCTTACTCTTGCACTCCCCTGCGATTCAATCGCTATTCTCCGTCGGTCTCGACCACTCTCTCCAGTCCGGCGAGCTTCTCGCCTTTATCCAGATTGATCAGAGTCACCCCCTGGGTGGAACGGCTCATTTCGCGAACTTCCCTGACGCGGGTGCGGATCAGGACTCCGCCAGTGGTAATCAACATGATCTCATCATCCTGCCTGACCAGTCGCGCTGCCACCACTTTGCCGTTGCGTTCGCTGGTCTTGATCGCGATCATGCCCTGGGTGCCGCGGCCATGGCGGGTGTATTCGCCTATCGGCGTACGCTTGCCGTAGCCGTTTTCGGTCGCGGTCAATACTGCCAGTTCTTCGCTCTCGGCCACCAGCAGGGAAATAACCTTCTGTCCCTTGCCCAGCTTCATGCCACGCACGCCGCGCGCACCGCGTCCCATCGGTCGCACGTCATTTTCATCAAAGCGTACCGCCTTGCCGGCATCGGAAAACAGCATCACGTCGTGCTTGCCTTCGGTCAGCGCGACGCCGATCAGATAATCGCTTTCGTCCAGACCCACAGCGATGATGCCGCTGGTGCGCGGCCGCGAAAACTCGGACAGCGGCGTCTTCTTCACGGTGCCAAAGGAAGTGGCCATGAATATATAGCGGTTCTCGTCGAATGCTTTTACCGGCAGGATGGCATTGATCTTCTCGCCCTGCTCCAGTTGCACCAGATTGACGATGGGTTTGCCGCGCGCGGAGCGCCCGCCCTGCGGCACCGAGTAAACCTTGATCCAGTACACCCGCCCACGGCTGGAAAAGCACAGTATGTAATCGTGCGTATTGGCGATGAACAGATTGTCGATGAAGTCATCTTCTTTGGTGCCTGTCGCCTGTTTGCCGCGCCCGCCGCGTTTTTGTGCATGATAGTCGTCCAGCGGCTGCGACTTGATGTAGCCGCTGTGCGACAGCGTTACCACCATATCTGCCGGTGCGATCAGGTCTTCCATGCTCAGATCGTGCGTACTGATCACGATTTCGCTGCGGCGCTTGTCGCCAAACTGCTGTTTGATGGCAGTGAGTTCCTCGGTGATGATGATGGTGATCCGCTCCGGCTTGGCGAGGATATCGAGGAAGTTGGAAATCCTTTCCATCACCTCCTTGTACTCGCTGACGATCTTGTCCTGCTCCAGCCCGGTCAAGCGTTGCAGGCGCAATTCCAGAATCGCCTGCGCCTGCGCATCGGACAGACGGTAGCCTTTTTTCGATAAACCGAATTCTGCCGCCAATCCATCCGGACGGAATGCCTTGGCATCGACCGTAGCACGCACGAGCATTTCCTCCACCAGCTTCGAGCGCCACAGCTTCGCCATCAACGCATCTTTGGCCACCACCGGGGTTGGCGCCGCCTTGATCAAGGCGATTACATCATCCACATTGGATAGCGCCACCGCCAGACCTTCCAGCAAATGGCCGCGCTCACGTGCCTTCTTCAGTTCGAATGCCGTGCGCCGCGTCACCACTTCGCGCCGATGGCGCAGGAATGCACTGAGCATCTGCTTCAGATTCAGCAGACGCGGCTGCCCATCCAGCAGAGCCACCATGTTCATGCCAAAGGTGTCCTGCATCTGCGTTTCTTTATACAGATTGTTCAGCACCACTTCAGGCATTTCACCGCGCTTCAGTTCAATCACCACGCGCATGCCGGACTTGTCCGATTCGTCGCGCAAATCGGAAATGCCCTCGATTTTCTTGTCACGCACCAATTCACCGATGCGGATCAGCAGGTTGGCCTTGTTTACCTGATACGGCAGCTCGTCAATGATGATGCTCTGGCGACTGCCTTTTTCCATGTCCTCGAAATGTGTGCGGGCGCGCATCACCACGCGGCCACGTCCGGTGTGATAGCCCTCTCTCACCCCGGCAATGCCGTAGATGATGCCGGCAGTCGGGAAGTCCGGCGCCGGAATGATTTCGATCAGTTCGTCTATGCTGGTTTCGGGATTTTTCAGCAGGACCAGGCAGGCGTCCACTACTTCATTCAGATTATGCGGCGGGATATTCGTCGCCATGCCGACCGCAATGCCGGAAGAACCGTTGATCAGCAGATTGGGGATTTTTGCCGGCAGAATCAGCGGCTCTCTTTCCGAGCCATCGTAGTTCGGACCGAAATCCACTGTTTCCTTGTCAAGATCCGCCAGCAATTCATGGGCGATGCGCGACATGCGAATTTCGGTATAACGCATTGCTGCCGCGTTATCGCCGTCCACCGAACCGAAATTGCCCTGACCGTCCACCAGCATGTAACGCAACGAAAAATCCTGCGCCATGCGCACGATGGTGTCATAGACGGCAGTATCCCCGTGAGGATGATATTTACCGATCACATCACCGACGATGCGCGCAGATTTCTTGTAAGGGCGGTTCCAGTCGTTGGAAAGCTCATGCATGGCGAACAACGCTCGCCGGTGCACCGGTTTCAGACCGTCACGCACATCCGGCAACGCGCGCCCCACAATCACGCTCATGGCGTAATCCAGGTAAGAGCGACGCATTTCCTCTTCAAGGCTGATCGGCAGGGTTTCTTTCGCGAATTGATCCATTAAGATTTTTCTATCAGAGACAATAAGTTATGGCGGGAATTGTGCCGTGGACAGCAATAAATAAAGTTGCCAATTCTATCACGCCACCCCTGTTGTAGCCACCCGGGTATTCTTGCGTTCATGCCACTGGCAATAATACGGCCCCTGCAGGCATGGATCTCCAACCGGACACCGGACGTGATATCACTAGCATAATGTGCTATAAAGAAACGGATGGTGTGGTTTTGTCCATGATCACACTGGCAAAAGGTGGTTCATTTAAATTGAAATCTTCCCAGAAAGGAGCATGAGCATGAAAAGCATATCGACCAAGAAACTCCTGTTTAGCGCGATTGTTCTGCCGATATTTTTTTCCGGAGCCGCCATGGCCCAGGTAAAAAAATCCGATGCCTACTTGGTAGATGACCGCGCCGTTCCAGCCAGGAATTCCACCAATCTGTGCTGGCACACCAACGATTGGACGCCCGCCAAGGCAGTCTATGAATGTGAGCCTGATCTGGTACCCAAAAAAGTAGTGGCGGCGCCCCCGCCGGCACCCAAACCGGCACCGGCACCCGCACCGGTCCCCTCAAAAATGCATTTCTCCGCCGATGAGTTGTTCGATTTTGATAAAGCCATAGTGAAACATAGCCCGTCGCGCGATCAACTGGAAGAATTTGCGGCCAGGCTCAAGACTCTCACTTACAGCTCAGTCCATGTCGTCGGCTATACTGACCGCATTGGTTCCAATGAATACAACGAGCGTCTCTCCCTGCGTCGTGCCGAAGCAGTCAGAAACCATCTGGTAATGCATGGCGTAGATGCCGGGAAAATTCGGATTGAAGGCAAGGGCAAGGCCGATCCCATAACCGAAGACAGATGCAAAGGCAGCAAGGCAACCAAGGCACTGATTGCATGCCTGGCGCCTGATCGCCGCGTCATAGTTGAAGTGGATGGCACGCGGGACACGAAGTAAATCCGATCTGCAGGATCACTGATGATCCAAGCCCTGCCCCTGGCAGGGCTTTTTTTTGCCCGCAAATGATGCATCCCGAAGAGCGGATACCTTGCTGGCAGTTCAGGAATAATCCACAAGCATATAAAGTTATATGCTATATAACAACGTGCTAAATTAATAAACTGATTTGGTTATGCTTGCGTTCGCGTTTTCCGGAGCGGCAGACAGTCCGATTTTAAATTGAAGTTTTTCTGAAAAGGAGCGTCAACATGAAAAATACATTGACCCAGAAACTCCTGTTTGGGGTGGTTATTCTGCCGATATTTTTATCCGGAGCCGCCATGGCTCAAGTCACGAAACCGGAAGCCTACCTGGTGGATGACCGCGCTGTACCCGCCAGGAATTCTACCAATCTATGCTGGCACACCAGCGCCTGGACACCCGCCAAGGCGATTTATCAATGCGAGCCGGATCTGGTAATCAAGCCTGAAAAAGCAGCCAAGGCCGCAGCCGCAGCCGCTGCAGCAGCCAAGGCCGCAGCCAAAACCGCACCGGAGAAAGTGACCCTTTCCGCCGATACGCTGTTCGATTTTGACAAGGCCGTGTTGAAACCCGAAGGCATGCAGGCGCTGGATAATCTCATCAGCAAACTGACCGGGATCAAATACGACCTGATCGTTGCCATCGGTTACGCGGACCGTATCGGCACCGAGGAATACAACAAAGGGCTGTCGGTACGTCGCGCCGAAGCAGTCAAGAACTACCTGGTAACGAACAAAGGAATAGACCCCAGCAACATCTTCACGGATGGCAAAGGTGAAGCCAATCCCGTGACTGGAGATAGCTGCAAAGGCGACAGAAAAACCAAAGGGCTGATCGATTGCCTGCAACCCGATCGCCGGGTCGAAATTGAAGTGGCCGGAACACGGGAAGCAAAGTAAATCTGATCCGGGTAAAGAAAAAACAGAGCCCTGCCGCCGTGCAGGGCTTTTTTTTGCTAAGCTGCTACGCTAAATGTCCCATCCCATAAAAATCGACACCTTGCTGGCGGCCCGCTGGATTATTCCGGTGGAACCTGCCGGCACGCTGCTGCACGATCACGCCATCGCCATTGATCAAGGCACGATCCGGGCGATCCTGCCGCATGCCGAAGCGCAGACACGCTTTGCTCCGGCTGAACACATCGTTCTCGACCAGCATGTACTGATCCCTGGTCTGGTCAATCTGCATACCCATGCCGCCATGTCGCTGATGCGCGGACTGGCAGATGAATTGCCATTGATGGAGTGGCTCAACCAGCGCATCTGGCCGACCGAAGCCCGCCATGTGAACGCGGATTTCGTGCTGGATGGAACGCGGCTGGCCTGCGCCGAAATGCTGAAAGGCGGCATTACCTGTTTCAACGATATGTATTTTTTCCCGGAAGCGTCTGCCCAGGCTGCGCTGACTGCCGGAATGCGCGCTGCCATCGGCATGATCGTGATCAATTTCCCCACTGCTTATGCCAGCGACGCCGACGATTATCTGGCAAAAGGCCTGTCACTACGCGACCGCTACCAGCAGCACCCGCTGCTGTCGTTCTGTCTGGCGCCGCACGCACCCTACAGCGTGAATGACAAGACCTTTGCCAGTATCCTCACCTATGCCGAACAGCTCGATCTGCCGATACACATCCACCTGCACGAAACCGCTGATGAAATCGAGAACAGCCTGGAAACTACCGGCCTGCGCCCGCTCGAGCGTCTGCACCAGCTTGGCCTGCTCGGTCCCAACCTGATCGCGGTACACATGGTGCATCTCACCAGCGCAGAGATCGAATTGGTGGCGCAACAGGGTTGCAGCGTGGTGCACTGCCCTTCTTCCAACCTGAAACTCGCCAGCGGGTTGGCCCCCATTGCCGCACTGCTGAACCAGGGCGTCAATGTCGGCCTCGGCAGCGACAGTGCCGCCAGCAACAACCGTCTCGACCTGTTCGAGGAAATGCGCTTGGCCGCGCTG
Organism: Nitrosospira sp.; assembly: GCA_026399575.1. Lineage (GTDB taxonomy): Bacteria > Pseudomonadota > Gammaproteobacteria > Burkholderiales > Nitrosomonadaceae > VFJL01. The sequence continues at coordinate 78,774 of JAPLQS010000047.1, forward strand.
CTTGCCAAGGCTCAAAGCGGCAGGGCGGACACGCTGCCTGCACATCAGGCACTGCAAATGGCGACGCTCAATGGTGCCAGAGCCTTGGGGCTGGGCGAAACCACCGGTTCCCTGGTCGCAGGCAAGGCAGCCGACATTACCGCCGTGGATTTCTCCAGCCTCGAACTCGCGCCCTGCTATGATCCTGTCTCGCACCTCGTTTATGCTGCCGGTCGCAACCATGTGAGCCATGTTTGGGTAAATGGTAAAATGCTGCTGAACGAAGGAAAACTCACCACTCTGGATGAGCAGGAACTGCTGCGCCGCACGGCGTACTGGCGGGAACAGATTGGAGCGATGCATGAAGAGTAAGGATATGGGAAAAAGCAGCGTCAACGTTGATCTGCTGGAACTGGAGAAATTCAGCCAACTGGCACATCACTGGTGGGACCCCAACAGCGAATTCAAACCGCTGCATGAAATCAATCCGCTGCGGCTGGATTACATCGCGCGGTTTGCCGGCCTGACGGGCAAAACCGTGCTCGATGTCGGCTGCGGCGGCGGCATCCTGTCGGAAAGCATGGCCGTGCGCGGCGCCAAAGTCACTGGCATCGATCTCGGCGACAAGCCCCTGAAAGTGGCGAAACTGCATCTGCTGGAAACCGGCAATCAGGTGGAGTACCGCAAGATTGCGGTGGAAGATCTGGCCGAGGAACAACCGCACCACTACGATGTCGTCACTTGCATGGAAATGCTGGAACACGTGCCCGACCCGGAGAGCATCGTGCGCTCCTGCGCTAAACTGGTGAAACCTGGCGGCTGGGTTTTCTTCTCCACCCTCAATCGCAATCCGAAATCCTACCTGTACGCCGTGGTCGGCGCGGAATATATGTTGCGTCTGCTGCCGCGCGGCACGCACGATTACGCCAAATTCATCAAGCCGTCCGAACTCGCGCGCATGGCGCGCAATGCCGGGCTGGATATCGCAGAGATCACCGGCATGGTCTACAACCCCCTCACCAAGATCTACGCCCTGGCACCGGATTCGAGCGTGAACTACATCATGGTGTGCCGCGCCTGACCCGAATGTTTCACGCCTTGCAATGATCAAAGCCGTCTTCTTCGACCTCGACGGCACCCTGGCTGACACCGCGCCCGATCTGGGCCATGCCCTCAACTGCCAACGCAGCGCGCGCGGGTTGCCGCCCCTGCCGCTGGCACTCATCCGCACCGAAGCCTCGGCCGGCGCCCGCGGACTGCTGGGACTGGGATTCAACATCGGCCCGGACGATCCCGGCTACCAGGCCATGCGCGACGAGTTCCTGGATTTTTACGCCGCGCGCCTGTGCCACGACACCCATCTGTTTCCGGGCATCGCCGAACTGCTCGACCAGCTCGATGCGCGCACCCTGCCCTGGGGCATCGTCACCAACAAGCCCGCGCGCTTTACCCTGCCGTTGCTGCAACTGCTGGGCCTGAGCCAGCGCGCCGCCTGCGTCATCAGCGGCGGCGACACCACCCACTCCAAACCACACCCCGAACCACTGCTGGCAGCAAGCAGCGCATTGGCCGTTGCACCCGCCGCCTGCATCTATCTGGGCGACGACATGCGCGATGTCGAGGCCAGCCTGGCTGCGGGAATGGAACCGGTCATCGCCCGCTACGGCTATCTTGGCAACAGCCACCCGCCCGAATCCTGGGGCGCCCGTTACCTCATCGACCATCCGCAAGAGCTGCTCGCTTATCTTTAGATCAGCAGTTCCTTGATTCTGTTAGAATCCAGGCGGGTGGTGGTTGAACTTTCCGGTTCCGTCACCATCTTATGAACGCTACATAGAATGCCGGGGGCGACCTGGCTTCGACGTGGGTTACAAAGCAGCGCAGGGCATACCGAGGACCAGTCACCTCGTAAATACATCTGGAAAAGCAATAGTCGCAAACGACGAACGTTACGCTCTAGCCGCTTAAATCCGGCTGGACTCTGCACCGGTGGGCCTCAACGCCGGGTCTGGCAACAGACTGCAGAGCCATTAACGAGGATCGCGCTCCGTAGGGTCGCTTTACAGAGCGTTAAACAATAGGTGGCTCGCCTGTCATCAGCCCGCCGGTTGGCGGATGCCGGGTTAAACTAAATAACATGGCTAAGTATGTAGAACTGACTGTAGAGGGCTTGCGGACGCGGGTTCGATTCCCGCCGCCTCCACCAATAATCTATCTTAACCGTTCCTGAAATGTCTCATAAACCCGCATAGTCAGAAGCTATAGCGGGTTTTTCTTTCCCGTACGTTCCTAGCCATTCTTTTGCAATCTACCAACAATTGTTGGTATTTTTGTTGGTATATTGTATTGTGTACTTACCAGATACCAACAATTAAGATACCAACAGGAAAAATCATGGCATTGACAGCGACAGGAGTCAAAGCAGCAAAAGCATCCGACAAACCACAAAAATTAACAGATGGCGGTGGTTTATTTTTATTGGTTCAGATTAATGGTGCTAAATATTGGCGACTTGCTTATCGATTCACCGGCAAACAAAAAACATTAGCCATTGGCGTTTATCCTGAAATTAGTCTGTCAGAGGCTCGGGAACGGCGCGAGGCGGCACGTAAAATATTGGCGAATGGTGCAGACCCATCCGATATAAAAAGGGTTCAAAAGGCGACAAAAATCGCTTTAACTGAAAATAGCTTTGAAAGTGTCGCTCGTGAGTGGTTTAGTAAGCACGCGCCAAACTGGAAAGAAAACCATTCAAGCAAAATTATCAGGCGGCTTGAGGTGGATATATTTCCTTGGTTAGGCTCACAACTCACGGACACCATTACCGCGCCTGAATTACTTAAAGTCATCAGA
>JAPLQS010000070.1 GCA_026399575.1 Nitrosospira sp.
CGATCTGGAACGCATCGGCGATGAAGCGGCAAAAATCGCACGCATGGCAAAGTTGATATACGCCGCTGGTCGCACGCACATGCCACGTTTCATCGAGATCAGGCATGTTGCCAACATCGCACTGGAAATGTTGCGCAAATCATTGGATGCTTTTGCCCGACTGGATCTGGCGGCGGCAGCCCAGGTTGTGCGACAGGACGAACTGGTGGATGAAGAATTCCGTTCCATCATACGGCAGTTGATTACTTTCATGATGGAAGACCCACGCAAGATCTCCACCTCGCTGGAAATTCTGTTTGCGGCGAAAGCCATTGAGCGTATCGGCGACCACGCCAAGAACATGTCGGAATATGTGGTCTACCTGGTCAAGGGCAAGGATGTGCGGCATGTGACCGTCGAGGAGATCGAGCGCGAGGCGCAAGAATAATAAGTGGTCTAGTCACTTTCTGAATTTCAACCAGGAACCCATGACTGAATACTCCACCCTGGCTGCAGTTGATCTAGGCTCCAACAGCTTTCGTCTGCAAGTGGCGCGGGTAGTGGGCGAACAAATATATCCGCTGGATAATTTACGGGAAATGGTGCGCCTTGCCGCCGGCCTCACTGCCGATAAACGACTGGATGAGGATTCGCAGGCGCGCGCACTGGATTGTCTGAAATGCTTTGGTGAGCGTCTGCGGGGTTTTCCGCCGCATACCGTACGCGCAGTTGGTACCAACTCGCTGCGCGTGGCAAAAAATGCCCCCGCCTTCCTGAAAAAAGCCGAGACCGCTCTGGGATTCCCCATTGAGGTTATTGCTGGCCGCGAGGAAGCGCGGCTTATCTACCTGGGCGTTGCTCATGGCCTGCCCGTTTCCAGCAACAATCGCCTGGTCGTGGATATTGGCGGCGGCTCAACCGAATTCATCATTGGCAGCCGCTTGAAACCGATCAAGCTGGAGAGCCTCTACATGGGTTGTGTCAGCCATAGTCTGCGCTTTTTCCCGGATGGAAAAATCACCAAAGCTGCAATGAAACAAGCGGAGCTGGCGGCACGCACCGAAGTACAGACTATTGCTGCCGAATTCTCCGGCGATCAGTGGCAAGATGCATTTGGTTCCTCCGGCACAGCCCGTGCGCTGGGCGATATTTTGAAACTGAACAATTTCGGCGACGGCAGCAGCAGCGGAGACATCACAGCAGAAGGACTGGAAAATTTCCGTGATTATCTGCTTAAAGTTGGCGATAGCAGAAAAATTGAAATTGCCGGTTTACGTGCCGAACGTGCGCCTGTCATTATTGGCGGATTTGTCATCATGTCCGCAGCATTTTCCGAACTGGGCATTCACCGTATGTCGCAGGCAATGGGAGCATTGCGCCAGGGTGTGCTCTATGACTTGCTGGGGCGTTTCCACAATCATGACATGCGCGAAGTAACGGTGCGGCAATTCATGCGGCGCTACCAGGTAGACCCCGCCCAGGCGGGACGTGTGGAATCACTGGCGCTGGCGCTGGGGAAACAGTTGCTGACAGGCTCTCCTGATGAATTGGAAGATGCGCTGCGAATTCTGTCGTGGGCGGCGCGACTGCATGAAGTCGGTATTTCGGTGGCTCACTCTGGCTACCACAAACATTCCGCATATATTCTTGGCAATGCTGATATGCCCGGTTTCTCAAAAATGGAACAGGCGCGTCTGAGTCTGCTCGCGCTGACCCACCGAGGCACCCTCGGCAAAGCGCGGGGTCTGGTCGCAACACTGCCGGAGTTGAAACTGCTGTTTGTGTTGCGGCTGGCGGCCCTGTTTCACCGCAGCCGTAGCGATATTGAGTTGCCGCGATTAGAAGTGTCCCTTGGCGATGCCGAATGTACGTTACGCATCGAGCGTGAATGGCTGGAACGCAACCCTTTGACCGACACTGCATTGCACACCGAAATTCAGGAATGGGCGATTCTCGGCTTCGACTTGCGCATCAAGAATCGGCCGGGAGCATTGCCGGCACATGACTTCCATACATTACCATGACACTCCACACTAAGAAACGATCTGCCAAAGCCGGCCTGCCCCCAGGTGCACTGGTGCATATCGGTGAAAAGAAAGCCGCTGCCTCCAGCGTTACCCTGACGGATTACGATGAGAGCGATGTGCGCGAATCCGATGTAGCTATTGCTGACCTGGCCGACAAGTTCAAAGCTGCACGCGGCATCATATGGGTCAATCTTCACGGCCTGGGTGATACCGCCATGCTGGAACAAATCGGCGCCAGCTTCGGCCTGCACCCGCTGGTGCTGGAGGATATACTCAACACCGAGCAGCGCTCAAAGCTCGAAGACTACGGTGATTATCTCTACGTGGTGCTGAAAACCTTCTCTTACGAAAACGAAGGTGCGGAGGAAAAGATTGATTCGGACCAGATCAGTCTGGTGCTGGGGAAAAATTTCGTACTGTCGTTTCTTGAAACAGACGGCACTCAGTTCAGCGCGGTGCGCGAACGTCTGCATTCAGGCAAGGGGCAGATCAGGAAATCCAGCGCAGATTTTCTGATGTATAGCCTGATTGACGCCATTGTTGACAGCTATTTCGTCATTCTGGAACGGCTCGACGAAAGAACCGAGGCGTTGGAAATCGAGCTGATAGCCCGCCCTCAGCCCAGCACCCTGCACGCGATCTACCGTCTCAAGCGCGAAGGCGTTTTTTTGCGCAGGGCGCTGTGGCCGCTGCGCGAAGTCATCAGCTCGCTGCAGCGTGGCGACTCACCGCTATTTAGCCGGAATACGCTGCTCTATCTGCGTGACGTCTATGACCATACCATTCACATCATCGAGTCGGTGGAGTCTCTGCGTGATCTGACGGCAGGCATGCTGGATATTTACATATCCAGCGTGAGCTACCGCATCAGTACGGTAATGAAAGTTCTCACCGTCATCACCACCATATTCATGCCGCTGGCGTTAATCGCCGGCATCTACGGCATGAACTTCAAACATATGCCAGGACTGGGATGGGACTGGGGATTTTTTGCGGTGCTGGGGGTAATGGCCATTATCAGCATCGGCATGCTGGCATTATTCCGCTGGAAAAAATGGCTGTAGCAGAACGAAGTTATTGCCGTGCCGTCATTACATCTCAGCGCGGTTACGTACACCAGCTCCAAAAAATATAAGAGCACGAATTACCATGATATCAGAACGGGTTATTTGCCTTCCACTTCATTGCAAATTTCTTGACAGGTATTGGTTGAGGCGTTAGGCTACGCGGGTCGTTGGAATGGGCTATTCAGGGATATGGGGATAGGTTCAGACGACCACGAACACGAACAACATAATAACTACGGAACAACAAAGGAGAGAAGACA